>JBKQKT010000541.1:0-26123 GCA_052147365.1 Candidatus Korobacteraceae bacterium
CGTTTATTTATTGACACCCGAGCGGGCTACCGCCCGCGAGGGATCCGCATCCCGAGTTTTTCAGCAAACTGCCAGTAGCGGTGGTAGAGAGTGATGGTTGGACTGCTACAGGTCTCGCTTGAAACGCCCGGACTTCTCGACTTCCGATGTCTGCTTCTATGTACAGTATGACACATACTTTTATGTACACTATGTAATTTTTGCAGCGAAAAAACGGCACTTTCTGCTTCTAAGTCCTTATTTTTCTATTGAATGCTCGGAAGTCCTTTGTAATCTATTTATTGCGAAGTTTTCTGCTTAAGTTATGGATTCCACTAGAGGAGGAAGGGGAGGTTGATCGCGGCACGCACTCATTCTCAAATCGTCTCTTGAAGACAACTCGTGCTGCGAAACTTGCCCCCTTTTGGGCGCTACGCAGCTTTCGCCATCGTCAATGGCGCACGTTCGCGGATTTCCTGTTCGGCTTGCAACCAGTCATTCATGGCTTGACCGTCTGATGCGAGCCTACGAACTATATCTGGAACGAATTTGCTAGGCTGCTCCGGAAGCGACGCTCGCAGTCGCGTGATCCTCAAAAACAGATTCGATGTGGTCGAAAAGTCTCGCCGGATGTTCGGGCCGGCAGAGCAAGTGAAAGGTAAAGTCGCCCGCCGTCAAAACGGTCGCAGCGTCGACTGCAATGTCCCAGAAGCTCAGTAGCACAACCTTGCAGTCGCGATTCCAGCGTTTGATCTCGATGGCCTCGGCGAGGTCGCCCATCGCGGGCATGCTTACCTTGGTGACCAGAAGCTCAGGTCGGAAGGACTTGGCCATTAACAGCGCGTCGCAATCGGTGTGTACGACTTTCACCATAGATCCTGCGCACCGCAACTCGAAGGCGAGCGTTTCCAGGATTGGCTCGCGATGGTCAACTAGCAAGACTCTGCGGGCAAAGCTACTCTTGCGAGGTGCATTGCTTGTCATAAGTTCACCACACGCGGAAACTGTTTTATATCCGGTTCCTGAGTTTGGTTTTGTCGTGGTGCCACCGCTGCGGAGTAGCAGTTCTCATGGATTGGACGTCCGCGAGCGTCGGACTTGGAGTCTGTGGACGGCACTGGATAGCTGCATATCCAGCAGGTGAGGGTAGTTTTTTCCCGCATAAAGGATCTGGGTGATTACGATTCGGGTTAAGGAGCGGCCGCGCTCTTTTTTTGTACCGCTACTTCAGCGTAGCAGTTCTCATGCACAACATGTCCATGGTCGTCGGTCTTGCAGTCTTCCAGCGGAATAGGTTTGCCGCATATCCAGCAGCTCACAGTCGTAGTTTCGTTCGGCATAACCCCCACACTCCGATAACGAAAGTTTAACTGTCCGGTCGAAATTGGTGGTACGTCATTTTGCGCCAAGTTTGGTTGGGTATTGTGAATCGAGTTTCCCCGCCGAGCGGTCCCCAGATCGGTTGCCAAAGGCTCGTCCGCGCCGGTTCTTGGCGCTGACTTGTACAGACAGAGTTCGGCCGTTGGTTTCGGCAGTTGTGGCGGGCTCTTCATACGCATGAGAAACCGGGTCAAACGATGGCAAACGCCTCAGTCTTTATGACGCTGCATCCGCTGCCCGATGTTGAATACCGTTTCCCTTGGATAGCAATTCTGCTAGCTTTGCTATCAACTCTTCTGGGGAGGTTCCCTTCGTGATCCAAACGTCAGCACTTCCAATCGTTTCACCCGGAAGTTCTACGAAGGCGGACAGAACCACAATCGGGACCCTCTTTATCTGCCTCAGTTCGCGGGCCAGGGAGAGGCCGTTCATTCCGGGCATATAGTAATCCGCAAGCACAAGATCAACCGCCTCGGATCGAAAGAGTTCGATAGCTTTAGACGCCGAGTTTGCGGTGAGTACGCGGTAGCCGCCCTGTTCCAACATGAGTTTGCGCAGGACGAGCTGGTTTTCTTCATCATCAACACAGAGAATGGTGGCGGCTGTCTTTTGCATGAGAATTCGCCCTGCACCTTGATGAAATTTAAGTCCTAAATGTTGTCTCGTATCAGCCAGATTCAGAAACTCCAAGCTTCTATGGCTCCCTTGTTGTTATCGCCCCGCCCAGAACCATGGAGATCTTTTCACATAGGGTTGCTGGGCCTTCTACTTTGCTCAGAAACAGGTCTGCACATTCGGCATCCGCAGGAATCTCGTTGACCCCAGAAAACAAAATAATGGGAAGGTCGGGCCGCCTTGCCTTGATTTGGCGAGCAAGCTCAGTCCCCGTCGAGCCCGGCATCAGCTGATCCGACAGTACAATATCAATGCGGCGGGAAAAGACCACTCCCAAAGCTTGCTCCGCAGAGGAGGCAGTAATGACATCGTAACCCGCCTTTTCAAGCACCAGCTTCCGCAGAAGCAACGGGTTCTCCTCATCGTCCACGCACAAGATAACCTTTTTGTCCTGAAGCATAACCACGGCCCTTACCCGGCCGTCAGGGATGCACTCAACTCCACGCTACGCGGAGAAGTAAGCCCAGGGATAAACACCGAAAAGCAAGTGACGTTCCCTGTCGACAATCGCAAACTCCGAAATTGGATTGTGCCCTCGTACTTCTGAATAATGCCCCGGCTAATCCAAAGGCCCAGGCCCGTGCCCTTGGTATCTTTGGTCGTGAAAAAGGGTTCGAAAATTCGTTTAGTGTATCTCGGATCTATACCTGTTCCGGTATCAGAGATCGAAACCCGTATCCCTTGCCGCCTCGTACTTTCTTCCGTTCCCTCCTCAACCGTCACCCGCAGGCGTCCGCCCTCCGGCATTGCCTGTATAGAGTTCCCAATAAGATTCAGAAATACCTGTTTCAACTCAACTGGGAAACCCTGGATCACGGCGCCGTTCCTATATTGTTTTTCCAGGGTAATTCCGTTCGCCTTGATGCGACGGGATTGGAGCTCAAGCACATTATCCAGAACGTCAGAGAGAGAAACGGGTACGGGTTGTTGTGATTCGCGATAAAAACTGAGGGTCTGTTTCGTTATATGTGCTACCCGAGACAATTCTTGCTCAGCCAGGTCGGCACAATACCGGGCTTCCTGGTCAAGCGATGGGTGCCTGCGCAGAATATAAAAAGCATTGGATATGGCTTCTAATGGGTTATTGATTTCGTGGGCAATGATGCCAGCCAGCCGGCCCATTGCGGCAAGCTTTTCTGACTTAATGAGTGCCTCTTCAGTCAGCTTGCGCTCCGTCATGTCCATGCAGCTTCCGATGTAACCGGAGAAGGCATTCTCGGGACCGATCAGAGGGACGCCATTATCCAGCATCCAGCGGTATTCGCCGTCGGCCCGGCGCAAACGGTACTCCATGGAAAAGGGACGGCGCTCGTCGAACGCGGTGCGGTAAATTTCCAGGCTACGCTCCAGATCATCAGGATGAACACCCTCGGACCAGCCATTGCCCAACTCCTGCTCCATGGTCCTGCCGGTGAATTCAAGCCAGGGCTTGTTGAAATAGGTACACAGCTTGTCAACCCCAGACACCCAAATCAGTACAGGTGCTTTGTCGGCCATGGTTCGGAAGCGCTGCTCACTCTCGTAGACGCGCTGTTGGGCGAGTTTCTGCTCCGTGATATCGGTATTGGTTCCAAACCAGCGTACGATTCGCCCGTCGGCTTCATGAATCGGTATGGCGCGGGAAAGAAACCAACGGTATCCTCCGTGCTGTCCCAGAAGAGGAAAGGTGTCCTCCCAGGAACTACCTGAGTCCCACGAGCGCTCAATTCCGGCGACGACCCGGGAGACATGTTTCGGATCAACGACCTTATGCCAACCTTTTCCTTGCATTTCTTCCAGACTAGTGCCGGTATAGTCGTACCATCGCTGGTTGTACCAAAAGACCGAGCCATCGGAATCAGCGATCCAGGCTAACTGTGGAATGGAGTTCGCCAGAGTCCGGAATTGGCTCTCACTTGCCCGTAATTCCTCAGTTCTTTGCGCAACCCGAAGCTCCAAGTCGCGATTCAGCCTTTCCAACTGCTGAGTCTTACGATGCAGTTCAGCAAATACGCTTACTTTTGCCCGCAGTAGTTCCGGAATCACCGGGACGGAGATATAGTCCACTGCACCGCGCTGGTACCCTTTCACCCGGTCCACATCCGTCAAGTGAACCGCAGAAATGAAGATGATAGCGGTCTTCTGAAAGCGCGGGTGTTCCCGAATCATGTCGGCCAGTTGAAAGCCGTCCAGGTCCGGCATGCTCACATCCATCAGCACGACGGCAACGTCGGTCTTCAGCAACTGCTCCAGCGCCTCCCTTCCGGACGAGGCCTTGAGGAGGTTCTCTCCCAGTTCGCTAAGTATGGCCTCGTAGCTGAGCAGCTTTCCGGGCTGATCATCCACCATCAGGATGCTGATTGGGTTTGGGTTATTCATGGCCTCATTTGTTTATAGGCACACAATTCATATACTGAAAGCCAACAACACAACGGCCGCTATCTATGCAGCCACATGCGTAATGCCGACAGAAGCTGCTCGGTATTGACCGGCTTTGCCAGGTACTCGGAGGCTCCCGCTTCCAGACACTTCTCCCGATCCCCCTTCATGGCCTTTGCCGTGAGCGCAATAATCGGCAGACGGCGGAAGTTGGCATTCCGCCGGATCACCTGCATGGTTTCGTATCCATCCATTTCCGGCATCATGATATCCATCAGGGTGATGGCGACGTCCGGCGTCGATTCCAGCGTCGAAATGGCCTCGCGACCGGTGCCGGCAGTCAGTACGGTCATCCCTCTGCGCTCAAGGACGCTGCTGAGCGCGAAGATATTCCGCACATCGTCGTCCACCACCAGTACTTTCTTTCCGACCAGTGCCTCATCTGATCGGTGCAGCCGGTCGAGCAATCTTTGCTTTTCCTCCGGCAGATTAGGAATCACGCGGTGGAGGAACAGCGCGGTTTCGTCTAGCAAACGCTCCGGCGACTCCACGCCCTTCACTACCACACTGCGAGCGAAGCTATGCAATTGCGCGTCCTCCTCCGGCGACAATTCCTTGCCGGTGAAGACTACGACCGGCAATTCACTGAGAGACGCCCTGTCCCGCAGTCGTTCCAGGACTTCGAAGCCCGACATGTCAGGGAGACGCAGATCAAGCACCACACAATCGAACTGCTCGTTGTTGGCAAGTTCGAGCGCCCTGGCGCCGGTATCAGCTACGGTGACGTCAATGTCCTCATACCCAAGCAGTTCGCAAATGGCTAGCTGCTCGGCAGGGTCGTCTTCGATAACCAGCAGCCGCTTACGGCGTGGACTGGCAAAGGCCTTGATTCGATCCAACGCCGCCTCGAGACCTTCGGGCGTTGTCGGCTTGGTTACGAAGGCAAATGCACCCCGCGCCAAACCGTGCTGCCGGCCTTCATCCAGAGTCAGCATCTGAACGGGAATGTGTCGCGTTGCTGGATCCTGCTTCAAGTGGTTAAGGACGGTCCAGCCGAGCATATCGGGGAGGAAAACATCCAGCGACACAGCTGCGGGGTGGAACTCCCGGGCCAGCGCGAGTCCCTCTGATCCGCGCATCGCCACGAGGACCTTGAAGCCCTTGTCGCGAGCCAGATCGAAAAGTGCGCGCGCGTAATGCGGATCATCTTCAATGATCAAGAGCACGGCGTCGCCGGGCTCGATCTGATCCCGATCATCCATGATGTGCTCGGCCGGAATATCCGCCACGCTCACACTCGACAACTGAAGCGTCGAGGATGGCAAAGCCTTTCCTTCCAAAGCGGGCAGGCCGGGAGCGGTCGGGCCGACGTAGGTCTGAGGAAGATAGAGCGTAAACGAGCTGCCTTTGCCGGGCTCGCTCCGCAACTGGATCTCTCCCCCCAGAAGACTCGCCAGTTCGCGGCTTATGGCGAGTCCCAAACCAGTGCCGCCGTACTTGCGGCTGGTGCCTGCATCTGCCTGTTGGAAAGCCTCAAAGATGATTCGCTGTTTTTCGTGCGGGATGCCGATGCCCGTGTCAGCGACCTCGAAAGCCACGACGGAGCCGGCTCGCCTCAGGACCGGATGATCCTCGCTCCATCCATTCTCTGCGGCCCAGACTGAAAGACGTACTCCGCCCTGCTCAGTGAACTTGAATGCGTTCGAGAGCAGATTTTTCAGCACTTGCTGCAGACGTTTGGAGTCGGTGACGAGGCTGCGATTGAGGTTCTGGTCAGTGTGTACCTCGAAGCCAAGCCGGCGACTCTCGGCCTCATGGCGGAACGGTCTTGCCACCATGTCAAGCAGGCTGGCGAAGAATACTTCTTCCGCATCCACCGAAACGGTTCCCGATTCGATCTTCGAGAGGTCGAGAATATCGCTGATCAGGTTGAGCAAATCGGTTCCAGCGCCGTGAATCGTGCGCGCGTATTCGACCTGCTTGGGCGTCAAATTGTGGTCGGGATTGTCACTGAGTTGCTGGCCCAGAACCAGAATGCTGTTCAGCGGCGTCCGCAGCTCGTGAGACATGTTCGCCAGGAATTCCGACTTGTACTTGGAAGTGAGCGCCAGTTCCTTTGCCTTGTCTTCTAGGGCTCGGCGGGCCTGCTCGATCTCCTGGTTCTTTCTTTCCACCTCGACGTTCTGCTCGGCCAATTGCTGGGCCTTTTGTGCGAGCTGCTCGTTCGTCTGCTGCAATTCCTTCTGCTGGGTCTGGAGCTCCGTCGCCAATTGCTGAGACTGCTTCAGCAAGCCCTCGGTCTGCATGGTTGCCTCAATGCTATTGAGCACAATCCCGATGCTGGCAGTCAGTTGCTCCAGAAACGCCAACTGTGACGCGGTGAACGTGCTTAACGAGGCTAGTTCGATGACCGCTTTCACCCGATCCTCAAAAAGCACCGGCAGCACGATGACATTTCGCGGCACAGCCTCGAACAAGCCTGAACGAACGGAGATGGTGTTGTCCGGCAGGTCGGTGATGAGCATCCGTCGCTTTTCAGACGCGCACTGTCCAATCAGACCTTCGCCAACACTGAGTTGGCGGAGATGGCCGTTTTCGCCGTCACCCGCAAACGCCGAGAGGAGCGACATGGTGGTCGATCCTTCACCTTCCATCTGGTAAATCACCCCCTGCTGGGCATTCACCAACGGCGTCAGTTCGGAGAGCAGCATGCGGCCGACAGTGGTCAGATCCCGCTGCCCTTGCAACATGCCGGTGAACCGAGCCAGGTTTGTCTTGAGCCAATCCTGCTCGGTATTGCGCTCCGTGGTGAGGCGGAGGTTGTTGATCATGGTGTTGATGTTGTCTTTCAGTTCGGCCACTTCACCGCTGGCCTCCACCTGAATGGAGCGGGTGAGATCACCCTTGGTAACGGCCGTGGCAACCTCGGCGATAGCACGCACCTGGTTGGTAAGGTTGTCCGCCAGCAGATTCACGTTTCCGGTCAAGTCTTTCCAGGTACCGGCAGCGCCGGGCACATTGGCCTGGCCGCCCAGACGGCCTTCGACACCCACTTCGCGAGCGACGGTCGTGACTTGATCAGCGAAGGTGGCCAGCGTGTCAGTCATGTTGTTGATGGTGTCGGCGAGAGCCGCCACTTCGCCCTTGGCGTAAACCGTCAGTTTCTGAGTGAGCACGCCGTTGGCGACTGCCGTCACCACCTTCACAATTCCGCGCACTTGCTCCGTGAGGTTAGCCGCCATCACGTTGACGTTATCGGTAAGGTCCTTCCACGTTCCAGCGACGCCGGGCACCTGCGCCTGGCCGCCCAGCTTGCCTTCGGTGCCAACCTCGCGCGCCACGCGTGTAACCTCGGCCGCGAACGCATTGAGCTGATCCACCATGGTATTAATGGTGTTCTTCAACTCTAGAATCTCGCCCTTCACGTCGACCGTGATTTTGCGCGACAAGTCGCCGCGGGCCACGGCCGTGGTTACCTCAGCGATGTTGCGAACCTGTCCGGTAAGGTTGCGTGCCATGGCGTTAACGGAGTCTGTGAGGTCCTTCCACGTACCGGCGACCCCGGGCACGTTAGCCTGACCTCCAAGCCGGCCCTCAGTGCCCACCTCGCGAGCGACACGGGTGACTTCAGCAGCGAATGACCGCAACTGTTCAACCATGGTGTTGAGCGTCTCTTTGAGCTGCAGAATTTCGCCGCGTACGTCCACGGTGATCTTCTTCGAAAGATCGCCGGTTGCAATTGCAGTCGCGACTTCGGCAATGTTACGGACTTGGCCAGTGAGGTTGTTGGCCATGAAATTAACGTTGTCGGTTAGATCTTTCCATGTGCCGGCAACGCCCGGCACTTGTGCCTGGCCGCCCAGCTTGCCGTCAGTGCCGACCTCGCGCGCCACGCGGGTCACTTCACCCGCGAATGCGTTGAGCTGGTCGACCATTGTGTTGATGGTGTTCTTCAGCTCAAGAATTTCACCTTTCACATCTACCGTGATCTTGCGTGACAAATCGCCGCGGGCCACGGCCGTCGTGACCTCAGCGATGTTGCGCACCTGGCCGGTAAGGTTTCCGGCCATGGCGTTCACGGAGTCAGTAAGGTCCTTCCAAGTACCCGCCACGCCGGGCACGTTGGCCTGTCCGCCAAGACGGCCTTCGCTTCCTACCTCGCGGGCGACGCGCGTCACTTCGGCGGCAAACGAGCGCAACTGCTCGACCATGGTGTTGAGTGTCTCTTTGAGCTGCAGGATTTCGCCGCGCACATCCACCGTGATCTTCTTCGAAAGATCACCGGTTGCGATAGCGGTCGCGACTTCGGCAATGTTACGGACCTGACCAGTCAGGTTGCTGGCCATGAAATTGACGTTGTCCGTCAGGTCCTTCCACGTGCCGGCTACGCCCGGCACTTGGGCTTGCCCGCCCAGCTTGCCGTCGGTGCCGACCTCGCGAGCCACACGGGTAACTTCACCTGCGAAAGCGTTGAGCTGGTCCACCATGGTGTTAATGGTGTTCTTCAGTTCGAGAATCTCACCTTTCACGTCCACCGTGATCTTGCGTGACAAGTCACCCCGAGCCACGGCTGTCGTGACCTCGGCGATGTTACGAACCTGACCGGTGAGGTTTCCGGCCATCGAGTTCACCGAGTCGGTGAGGTCCTTCCAGGTGCCGGCCACGCCGGGCACATTGGCCTGACCGCCTAGACGGCCTTCGGTACCCACTTCGCGCGCCACACGCGTCACTTCGCCGGCGAACGCGTTGAGCTGGTCCACCATCGTGTTGATGGTTTCTTTCAGCAGCAGAATCTCGCCGCTGACGTTTACCGTGATTTTCTTGGACAAGTCTCCATTGGCAATGGCTGTGGAGACTTCCGCGATATTACGGACCTGGCCCGTCAAGTTACTGGCCATGGAGTTTACGGAGTCAGTAAGGTCCTTCCACGTGCCACCAACACCCGGAACCTGGGCCTGTCCACCCAGCTTGCCGTCGGTGCCAACCTCGCGGGCTACACGCGTCACTTCTGACGCAAACGAGCGCAACTGGTCCACCATGGTATTAAGGGTGTCTTTTAGCTCGAGAATTTCACCCTTCACGTCCACCGTGATCTTGCGCGACAAGTCGCCGCGGGCGACGGCGGTGGCCACTTCGGCAATATTGCGGACCTGCGCCGTCAGGTTGCCCGCCATGAAGTTGACGTTGTCGGTAAGGTCTTTCCACGTGCCGGCGACCCCCGGCACTTCCGCCTGCCCGCCCAGCTTGCCTTCGGTTCCGACTTCGCGGGCCACGCGGGTGACTTCGCCGGCAAACGCATTAAGCTGGTCCACCATGGTGTTGATGGTGTTTTTCAGCTCGAGAATCTCTCCCTTCACATCCACCGTGATCTTGCGTGACAGGTCGCCGCGCGCGACGGCCGTAGTTACCTCAGCAATGTTGCGCACCTGGCCGGTCAGGTTCCCGGCCATCGAATTCACCGAATCGGTGAGATCCTTCCAGGTTCCTGCAACCCCGGGCACATTGGCTTGACCGCCCAATCTGCCTTCGGTTCCTACCTCGCGGGCGACGCGTGTCACCTCGCCGGCGAAGCGGTTTAACTGGTCGACCATCGTGTTCAGAGTTTCCTTGAGCTGCAGGATCTCTCCGCGCACATCGACCGTAATCTTGCGTGACAAGTCGCCGCTGGCGATAGCCGTCGCCACCTCAGCGATATTGCGTACCTGGCCAGTCAAGTTGCTGGCCATGAAATTGACGTTGTCGGTGAGGTCCTTCCAGGTGCCGCCGACACCGGGCACCTGTGCCTGGCCGCCCAGCTTGCCTTCGGTGCCGACTTCGCGTGCCACGCGCGTCACCTCGCCGGCGAAGGCATTGAGCTGGTCCACCATCGTATTAATCGTGTCCTTGAGTTCGAGAATTTCCCCCTTGACGTCCACGGTGATCTTGCGGGACAAATCACCACGTGCCACCGCGGTGGTCACCTCGGCGATGTTGCGCACCTGAGCGGTGAGATTGCCCGCCATTGCGTTGACAGAATCAGTAAGGTCTTTCCATGTGCCAGCCACTCCAGGGACGACCGCTTGCCCGCCGAGTTTGCCGTCGGTGCCGACCTCTCGTGCGACGCGGGTAACTTCGGACGCGAAGGACCGCAACTGGTCCACCATCGTGTTGATGGCTTCTTTGAGCTGAAGAATTTCGCCGCGCACGTCAACGGTGATTTTGCGCGACAAGTCGCCGCTTGCCACGGCATTGGTCACTTCGGCGATGTTGCGCACCTGCCCCGTCAGGTTGCTGGCCATCGAATTAACGGAGTCGGTAAGGTCCTTCCAGGTGCCCGCGACGCCCGGTACCTGGGCCTGTCCGCCAAGTTTGCCGTCGGTGCCAACTTCGCGCGCCACGCGCGTAACTTCAGCAGTGAACACACTGAGCTGCTGAATCATGGTATTGACGATGTTGGCCGAACGAAGGAACTCTCCTTCCAGCGGCCGTCCATCCACGTCCAATCGAACGGTTTGTGTCAGGTTTCCCTGGGCAACAGCTCCGATGGCGCGAGTCACTTCCGTGGTGGGCCGGAGCAGGTCTTCCACCAGCGTGTTGACCGAGGCCTCCATCTCGCCCCAGGCCCCTCGAGATTCGTGGAATTTGGTACGCTCTCGTGTTCTGCCTTCCTTACCCACGACTTGTCCCACACGCCTGAGCTCGCGGGTCATCTGCTGATTTGCGGCCACGATGTCGTTGAACGTATCGGCGATTTTTCCTGGCAAGCCGGTCCAGGAACCGGGCAGCCGGACTGAGAAGTCACCGTTTCGCATGATTTGCAGCGCCCCCAGGATCACGCTCAGGTCAGCGGAGGGAGGCTCTGAAACGGCACTGCCGCTCCAGTTGCCGCCGTCGGCAGCGGTCTCCCCGTTCATCGTTGCAATTTTGGAGTTGCGTTCGTTTCTCTTCATCCCTTGACTCCTGCGCGGCGGCCAAACTCTTGCTGAAACCTGTACTTCATTTTTCGTAGTGTTGGAAAATCCTTAGGACGGCCCGGATCGGCGTGGGACCGGTTGGGCCCGACAAAAATTGCAGCGCATTTCCAGAAGCCCCACGAAATCCATTAGTTCTTATCATGAACGCGGAAGCACCCACCATACGGTGATTACCCTAGACTGAAGAAATTTTCGACGGCGGGCAGTGGGACGCCTTGATTGATTTCAGCAGGGTCTTCGGCAGCCCCCTTCTGGAATCACCTTACGCAACAATAAGGCATTGAATTCACCAATCATTTATGCAGCGTTTATGGTGCATTTAAGTGGTTCAGGCAGCATGAAATATGAGGGAAGAAGTATCCCTATTGCGATGCAGGTGTGACGAATGGCCGTTCGCTGTGATGTTCTCTTAGATCTTTCCGATCAGCGAAACGCAGGAAATCCATCGCTGGATGTCTTGCCTTTCAGCCCAGGCGACGTTACGGCGGGCAGCGAAGACGAATTGCAAGCGGTGGTAATCGGCAGCTCAGAGAAATGCGACTTGCCCATCACCATACGCAACTCACGGTTCTTCCGGAACATCGCCCGTCGCAGCGCCAGCGGTGAGGCCCCGCAGCGGACCCTGAACGATCTGCAGTCGTTTTTGAATGATTCGCGAGAGGTTTGGGAAAACAGCTGGGTTAGGTTTCCCGCTCGCAGATTGAGTGCTCGCGCACTGGAAACCTTTCACGAAGACATAATGTCGGACGTTCCCGGCCAATCGGCTCGCCGCCGAACCGACTCCGCAAAATTTATCTTCGCCAATGAAGGCGAAGATTGGCTGCGAATACCAGTCAGCTATGTACTAAAGCTTGCACTCGCCGATCTCGTCGGCACGCAGCCCTACATGCCCGAGGTCATGCAGGGTCAGGCTGACCGCTTGCTCCGCCACTTCTCGAATGACAATACCTCACCCGAGATTACTTCCTTCCATATCGTTTCCACCGCAGAGGCAAAAGCGGTGGGACAGCAGGTAGCGCGTGAATCCGCCCGCCGCTTCCTGTTTGCCTCGTTGCTGATGTCACGGGCCAACCACCAGTTTGGCTTGCTGGAAAGCGGCCAGCGCGCCATGGTTTATCACGCCCCACATCCTCCGATTCGACAAACCGACCTCTCCTCCTGCATCTCCGACTCCTTCTATCGCGAACTGTTCATGAGTCCATGCCTTTCGGGCTGGGACGATGGTGAGGCCAAATGCGACTATATGCACTTGTGCCATCAGGTCCTGAGCCGGAGCCAACTCAACGGTGTCGCCAAGCTGCGCGAGGCTGGCATCATTACCAACGACCTGATCGTCTTGCCCGGCTTGTCGAACGTCAGTCTGGCAAACAACGGAATGCACGTGAGCCTGGGCAGCAAGACTCTTACCCGGACGTTGCGCGAGCACGACGGTGGTTTTGGCCCAGAAGGTGAGAAGCGTTGTGGCGATTTGGCAATCAAAATCTTCGAGCATTTTCTGCCCCTGTTTGTCGGAACCTATTCCGCTGCGCCTTATCGCATTGATTTCGCCCAGTTTCATCCGGAGAAGCTGCTGTCGTTCCTTCCTCATGAGCTCGATTTCACTCACCTTCGCCTGATGTGGCGCGAATGGAAGGAGAAAGCCAAGCTCCGCATTTTCGGCAAAGTGGTTACGCCTTATGGGCCTGAACGGCTGGATAATTTTGTGGCGGGGGTGTTTCGTTTGCGCGGCGACTTTGTTCCCGATTACCGCCTGCTGAGTTATCCGGTTGCATGGTTGAGCACAGATCACAGTTCAGCATTGGATGGTCGTCCGGGAAACATCTCCCAACTCGCCCTGGAATTGGATGAGCAGGGAGTTCTCGACCGCCGCCTCTCTTTCTACATGCCACTGAGACTTCGCGAGTTTGGACAAATGGGTTTCTCTGGATTTGAGGCGCGTTATTACAGCCTCTTCCCCGACTACCGCCGGGACATGGCGCCGGCAGTCGACCTGCAGCAACTGCTGCTGGCAGTCAGTTTTCAGCTCGTACTAGGCGGCGTGATCACGCCCGCGGATATTCCTGATGATCCGACCGCTGAGAGCGAACGGCGTCAGCCTTTCTTTTTTGCTGCGGCCGGTCTGCCTGCGTTCTACGTACATAAGAAATCCAGCAATGCGTTTCTCCGGACCGTGTTGACTCACTGCAACAACATCCGGCCCAGTCGTCGCCATCCGGGCTATTTGCGTGTCCCCATCGCTGACTACCGTGAGGCGCTGCTGTCGTGGATGTGCCGCGAAGGAAAAGAAGCGCTGGAATCCTTCGACGGGGAACCATTGGTCGCTGAGCTTCGGGAGCGCCTCCGCTCTAAGCACCTGCGGGCGAACGAGCGCATTACCAAGGGAATTCTGGGAGAATCGCGGCACACAAAGCCATTGCAGCACACGGCGCGGGAGTTCAACCTCCAGGCTGAGAACTACTATCGCAACCAATTGCGGCGCGAACAACTGCGCGAGGCGTTTCAGGATCTCAGGGAGGATGTGGCCTCGTTACCGAGCGCTGAGAAGGGCGTTCATCGCCTGATTCGGCATGGTGTGCGCCTGCAGGATCCAGTCCGCTTTCTGCGAACCATCCAAGAACGTGTGCCCGACGACGACCTTTCTCCTCAGGAAATCACGTCGCTACTTAACTTACTGCTTGTCCTGATTGCGCGCGACGAACAGCGTAGCCGGGAGTTGCTGCCATGAACATGGACCACCAATACGTCGATCGCACCACCGGAGTTGTGCTGCAGGAACGGCTCCTTGCCGACGGGTGGATTCGTGCGCTGTATTCGCCAGCATTGGAGAATGCGGCCTGGCTTTCCAAACTCGTGTCAAGCCGCTACACATCGCGTTTGCTCGGCTATCTGAATTACGACAACCTCCTGTCCTCGCGGATTACAGGGATGCGCCGGTTCCTGCAGGCGAACGGCATTAACACGAAGGAGTTGGTGGCAAAACCGGAAGCGCTGGACACTCCGCGCAAAATCTTCGAGCGGCAGATCAGGTACTGGGAGTGCCGGCCCTTGCCCACGGAGGAGCGCTGCGCAGTTTGTCCCGCGGATGCGCGGCTGATCCTGGGATCAATGAACGAGCGCACCGGTTTGTTCATCAAGAACAAGTTCTTTGATTTTGCTGAACTTCTCGGAGGTAGCAATCTGCGGTGGCATAGCATTTTCAAGGGTGGTGATTTCGCGGTCCTTCGCCTTACCCCGGAGAAATACCACTATACCCATGCGCCAGCCACGGGACGCGTCGCCGACTTCTACTCGGTCAGCGGCCGGTATCACTCCTGCAACCCCAACGCGACCGTACAACTGTTGCATCCGTACTCAAATAACCGGCGAATGGTGACGATCCTTGACACCGACTGCGAAGGCGGTACGCGTATCGGGCACGTGGCCATGATCGAAATCGTCGCCCTGATGGTGGGCCGGATTGAGCAGCAGTATAGCGACCTTCACTACGAAAGCCCAAAGCCAATAAAAGAAGGAATGATGTTACAAGCAGGTGCTCCTAAGGCCCTTTTCCAGCCTGGCAGCAGCACAGTGGTTCTGCTGTTCGAGGCCGGGCGAGTGCGGTTCGCTGAAGATCTAATGCGGAATCAGACGAAAACGGGAGTCCGTACCCGATACTCCGCGGTGTTGGAGTTTCCTCTTTGCGAAACCGATGTAAAAGTGCGCTCGTTGCTGGGTCATCCCGCAGGAGGACCAGGTCCATGATTAATGCTGCCTTCATCGTGCTATTCGCCAGCCTACTCCTGGGGCTGCTGTTCTGGGGATTCAAGACTCTGCCGTCGGAACGCTGGCAGATGATCGCTTCGGTACCCCTGGTGAAGCGAGCGGACGGCTATTGGGAGGGTCTTAACCTTACCTACTACGGCTTCTTCAGCGCTACAGGCTATACGGTTGCCGTGGCGATGATGATCCTGCTCATGACATCCGTCCGTATGCCCATAAGTTTTGTCCTCGTCTTCATCGCCGCCCTCGTTGCCGTCGCAGTCCCGGCATCACGTCTTGTGGCCGCGATCGTGGAGCACAAGCGCAACACATTTACCATTGCGGGCGCAGCTTTTGTTTCAACTCTGCTGCTTCCTCCCATGGCTTTGGGGGTGCAACACGTGCTTCGTACTCGGCTGCACCTTGAAATCTATTTGTTGCCGGTGCTTGCCGGATCTGCCATTACCTACGTCATTGGCGAATCAATCGGAAGGTTGGCATGCATCAGCTTCGGCTGTTGCTACGGAATTCCGCTGCGCCAGGCGAGTCCCACCATAGCCCGACTCTTTCGGCAGCATAGCCTCGTGTTACAGGGCCAGACCAAGAAAGCCGCCTATGCGTCCGGGCTCGCCGGTGAACCGCTTGTTCCGGTACAAGCACTGACCTCGCTTCTGCTCGCGTTGGCTGGCTTGGCGGGAATTGCTCTTTTCCTGGCGCAGATGTGGCGAGCGGCGGCGCTCGTTCCGATTGTGGTCACCTGGGGCTGGCGCGTCTTTTCCGAATCGCTGCGTGCTGATTTTCGTGGCGGAGGTCGAATTTCTTCCTACCAAATCATGGGCGTGGTCGCCCTCGTTTATTCGCTCCTCTTCATCTCAATGATGCCTTCTGGAGGTCCTGCTCCAAATCTCGTCGTTGCGTTTTCTCATGCAATTACGGTTCCCGTCATTGCCAGTCTGCAGCTTTTTTGGATCGCACTCTTCCTGTATTACGGACGCAGCAGGGTAACGGCATCAACCGTGACATTCCACGTCCTGGCCGACCAGGCTTAAGAATTCAGCTCGGAGCATGGTTTCTGAAGGCACTCTGTCACACCCAATCCTCATTCAACCAGTTCAATGGATCTGGTTTCAGCCATCGACGGAATTCCGCGCAAAGGGTAACGCGTCATGACTTGCCAGCCGTGACAGGTTCAGCAATACCCACTCGAACGCGAAGCGTCTTTGGTATAAGGAAAAACGTCAATATAGCCCCGATTACCAGAATTAGCGCAATGATGTACAAGGCGGCGGATCGATCGGAGGAAACAAGTCTTGCCCATATTGGAATGTTTGGCCCGAAATAACCGCCCAGGTTGCCCACCGAGTTTACCAGACCAATACCAGCGGCTGCGGCAGTTCCCGCTAAGAATGCAGACGGCAACGGCCAGAACAATGGCATCGACCCAATAACCCCGAGGGTACCGATGGACAAAAAAATGATGGCCAGAACGGGATTAGAGGCAAACACCCCACTTAAGACCAAACCAATAGCTCCGGCAGTTACATTCAATACATAATGCAGCCGCCGTTCGCCGGTCTTATCTGAGTGATGGCTTAGTAGGATCATGCCAATAACGGCTACACCATACGGTATGGCAGTAATCAGGCCGACTCCGAAGTAGCCCTTGATGCCAAACGCCTTCACAATTGTCGGCAGCCAGAAAGCAATGCCGTACAAGCCGATCATCAAGGTGAAATAGATGGCGCACAGCGCCCATACTTTGCCGCTCTTGAAGGCATCGATCAGTTTATGTTCAGTCTTGTGCTTATCTTCTGCTACAAGATTCTGCGCCAGCAACGCTTTTTCTTCACGGTTGAGCCACTTGGATTCTTCAATGCTGCTGTCCAAATAATAGATGACCCAAATGCCGACGATAATCGAGGGAATGCCTTCAGCCAGGAACAACCACTGCCATCCCCTCAATCCCATCGCGCCCGATAAGAAATCCATGATCGAGCCGGATATGGGATTACCGATTACCCCGGAAACTGCAATGGCCGCTACAAACCAGGCGGTCCGTGTGGCTCGGAGTCTCGATGGGTACCACAAGGTCAGATAGAAGATGACTCCCGGGAAAAAGCCCGCCTCGGCTATGCCTAGAAGAAAACGCATGGCATAGAATGACCAGGCGCCTCTTACAAAGATCATGCACGCAGATATAACACCCCAGGAAATCATGATCCTGGCAATCCACATACGTGCGCCAAACTTCTTTAGTAAAACGTTGCTCGGCACTTCGAAAAAGAAATACCCTATGAAGAAAATACCGGCGCCCGTAGCGAATGCCGCATCGCTTAGAGACAAGTCTTTGAGCATCTGCAGCTTTGCAAAACCGACATTCACCCTGTCCAGATACGCAAGAATGTAGCAGAGGAAAAGGAATGGAATTAAACGCAAGTCAACCTTGTGGTATGTCTGCGTCTCAAGGCTGCCGCTAGGCGTCATACTACTCACCTCCATTATCCGGAGTTGTCCGTGTTAGCTGCCAATAGCTCCCACACTTATATACGCCATCAAGAGTTCGATGGCGAGCTGATTGTTTCTTTGGCTAGGCCACAGGGTGCGAAACACGGCCGGTCTGCCCAACCCCTAGGCCTGCATGGCAGCTCTCCCGGCGGCAGCGAGTATCCACCTAAGCCGAACTTGCGAGCACACCGTGGTCTTGTACCGGGACGACCGCCCCAAGGAATAGTCGTTCCTGTGGTGAATACTTGTCAGTGATCTCTGCCACTCGAGTGAGTGACGACGGTAAAATCGATACCCAGGAAGGCTAGCACAGTGCTGGCTCTACAACACCAGTTCCAATTCGATCTTCTTCGCAGCCCTATCCAGGTTGGTAATTTGAAAGCTGCGAATCTGTCCGGCGTGAAGGGCTTCCGGTTTAGATGTGGTCTTGGCAGCGCTTCCTTTCCAACGAGCCTGAAGCATCGAACTCAGCGATGACAAATCCGCCTTCGGTTCGGACTTGATCTCTTCCTTCACCGGCCCCCCGGTGACGATTCGGCACGCACCCTGAATGCCTTCGCCCAACTCCACGCGAGTATGCTCGCCCGAAGTTTCCAGGATTCGTCCTGTGACTATATCGCCTTCTTTGTGCTCGGCGATATATTCCTCCAGGCTCGTGGGAACCAGTTGCTTCATGCTCAACCGAATGAGCCGCCTTTCCATGTCGAGAGCCAGCACTTGTGCCCGAACCGATTGCCCAAGCTTCAGTAATTCCTGCGGATGATTGATGCGCTTCTCGGAGCTGATCTCGCTGACATGGATCATGCCCTCGACGCCTTCGGAAAGCTGAACAAAGGCCCCGAACTTGGTGAGGCTCGTGACTGGCCCTTGGATCACCGTGCCGACGGGGAATGTCTGCCCGACTTCAGCCCAAGGATCACCCAACGCTTGCTTCAGGCCCAGAGAAATGCGGCGTTCAGCAGCGTTCACTCCGAGAACAACCGCTTCCACCGTCTCGCCGGGCTTCACCATGTCACTAGGCTTCCTTGCCTTCTTCGCCCACGACATCTCCGAAAGGTGGATCAACCCTTCCATTCCGGGCTCCAGTTCGACAAAGGCTCCGAAGTCGACCACCCGCGTCACTGTGCCGCGCACGCGCTCGCCTGCCTTGTACCTTTCCGTTACCGAGTCCCAGGGATCCGGCTGGAGCTGCTTCATGCCCAGCGATATTCGCCGCTTGTCAAGATCGACCTTTAAAACTTTGACTTCAATCTCCTGGCCCACGGAGAGCACATCGGCTGGCTCGTTGACTCGGCCCCAGGCAATGTCACTGACATGCAGCAACCCGTCCACTCCGCCAATATCGACGAAGGCCCCATAATTCGCGAGGCTGCGAACCGTGCCGCGCACCGTCTCGCCTGCGGTGACCTCGGAGTAGCGGCGCTCCTTTACCTCCCGTTCCTCCTCTTCAGCGATGGCGCGGCGGTCCACCACGACATCTTCCTCCGTGACGTCGAGCTTAGTAATGCGGCAGCGAATTTCCTGCCCCACTAAACTCTCCATCTCGGCAGCGTCGCGTGTTCCGCTGCGCGAAGCCGGCATGAATGCTCGTACTCCCACATCAACGCTGAACCCGCCTTTGACCAAGCCCGTCACCGTGCCCACAATCGTCGCTTTTTCGGCGAACGCCTGCTCCAGGGCCGACCAATCCGTAGGCCGGGAGATTCTGGAAAGAGAGAGCTCGTAGTAGCCGTCCGTATCACGCCCTTTGACCGAGACCAGAAACTTGTCGCCGGGTTTCACACTCTCACCAGCGCTCTGAAATGCCGCCAGCGGCAGGATTCCTTCGCTCTTGTAGCCGATGTCGAGAAAAACCGACTCTGCGGAGACGGCAACTACCGTGCCTTCGAGTTGTTTACTGCCATCTTCAGCTTGGCGCGAATGGGTCTGCTCGTATCCCGCAAGAATGTCTTCGAAAGATTCTGTGGGTTCGGGGGTAGCTTGAGGTTCTGGAACGCTTGAGTCAGACATGAAAGATTACAGTCTCATTGCGACGTGGCTTGACTAGGATAACACTCCGCGTTGGAGTGCTGGATAGATGAACACGCTGGCGTGTCCACCCCTCGCAAATGCTTGGAACGTTGCCGATGTGGAGCAACGTACAGCCACAGTTACAGCCACACCTCGGCAAGCCGCTGACCTTGAGCGCAAACGTTCTTGAGATCTCAACCACCCCACACTCCTGCTCTCGCTCTTTGAACACTGGATCATGATTGACCCAGGTGCCCTTCTCATCGTCTCCGGAGAGCACTGGCCAGACGCCATGAGGGTTCGGCGCACAGAATATAAAATCCTGACCACGTTCGATGTCGCGCGCAGGTGCCGAGCTCGGTGGTACGGTAACGTGGTACTCAAGTTTCGCCTTCCTTGCGTCGCAGCTTCTTTAGAGATCCTCGCTGATAAGCCATGCTGTGTCCGATCTGCGGGGATTGCCTGCAGTTGATGATTTCACAGATCCGAATTAGGGAGTCAAGCTGCGCTCCAAAGGCCTGTTTGCGAAACACATGTTGAGGAAAATCGCCCGCAGAATCCGCAAGAAGCTTCAGGCGACGACAAGATGATTCAGCCCCACAGGCTTAAGGGAGTCAACGTGGCCGCCCCGTTTCTGCAGAAATGTCATCTGCCTCGTGCTGTGCGCTGGTTTTTTAATACCAGTTCTGCTACTTTGTCAGACGGGTTTGCCTTACCACTTGGGCGCCCTAATTCGGCTGCTGGTTCCTGCACATTGTCGAAAGCCACGCATTCAATCGGCACTGGGCTGCCACAACGGATTCGCGGGAGACATTGAGCTGAACCGCACAGTCCCGAACGGACGCCCACAGCCGAAAAGAACCCCGATCTTCCAACCAAAGCACCGATTCAGTGAAGTTCGCCTTCGCTGATGTCCCGCCGGAGCTTTCCCGTTACACGAACTCGGATTGGCAGTTGTTTGCAGACAAAGTGGCGATTCAGATGAACGATACGCACCCGGCTTTGTCGGTGCCGGAACTCATGCGAATCCTGGTGGACCAGGTGCACCTTGGATGGGACGAAGCCTGGCATATCACACAGAACACGCTGGGCTACACGAATCACACCTTGTTGCCCGAAGCCCTCGAGAAGTGGCCGGTGAAGTGGTTTGAAGGCATGCTGCCGAGGCAACTCGAGATCATTTATGAAATCAATCGCCGTTTTCTGGGCGATGTGCGCCGGCAGTTTTCGAGCGATGAAGGCCGTATTCAACGTGTGAGCCTTGTCGAAGAGGGGACCGAGAAGAAGGTTCGCATGGCCAATCTTGCGGTCGTAGGTTCCCACCACAGTACGAATGGCGTGGCTCGGATTCACTCGAATCTGCTGCGCGAGACAACGCTAAAAGACCTGGCAGAGATCTATCCTGAGCGCTTCAATAACAAGACGAACGGCGTCACGCCCCGGCGCTGGCTGCAACTGTGCAATCCTGAGCTTTCCAGACTGATCACTGATGCGATTGGGGATGGCTGGATCAGCGATCGAAGCGAACTTAGCAAACTGAAAGCTTTCGTGGCTGAAAAGGGCTTCCGCGACGACTTCCTGAATGCCAAGCGAAGTGCCAAGCGGGAATTTTGCGATTGGTTGAAGTGGTCAACAGGTCAGGTCCTTGATCCGGATGCGATCTTCGATTGTCAGGTCAAGCGTATCCACGAGTACAAACGCCAGCTACTGAATGCGCTCAGGATCGTAGCGCTATACAACCGGCTACGGGAAGACCCGGGGTTGAACATGCATCCACGGACATTTTTCTTCGCCGGTAAGGCTGCCCCCGCATACCGACTTGCGAAGCTGATTATCAAATTCATCAACAATCTGGCTGGCACCATCGACGGCGACCCGGCAGTGCGCAGCCGGCTTAAAGTGGTATTCCTGCCCGAGTACTGCGTCTCTCTTGCGGAGCACCTGATCCCCGCCAGTGACGTGTCCAACCGGATTTCCACGGCGGGCTATGAAGCCAGCGGCACAAGCAACATGAAATTTATGATGAATGGCGCCTTGACGATCGGCACACGCGACGGCGCGACGATTGAGATGGCCACGGAGGCGGGCGAGGAGAACTTCTTTCTTTTCGGCCTGACCGCGGAGCAGGTGATCGGAAGCCGCGCACGGTACAACCCAAACTGGCACTACGAACACGAGCCCGAAACGCGCAACGCCATGGACTTGATATTCTCCGACTATTTCAGCCGCAATGAACCGGGCGTCTTCGCTCCACTACGCGACATGTTGCTAAACCATGGCGATCACTACATGCACCTGGCGGACCTGAAGTCGTACCTCGAGGCCGACGAGCAGCTGCGCGCGTTGTATGCCAATCCTGACGAGTGGGCTCGCAAGGCCATTTTGAATGTGGCGGGTTCGGGCAAGTTCTCAAGCGACCGTACCATCGCCGAATACGCAGCCGATATCTGGAACGTGCAACCATGTCCAGTTCCGGAGAAGGCGTAAGGAAAAAGTCGGTTCCGCGGCGGGCGGCTTCCTCGGAGGATTGGTTGGCCGATTCAACAGTTACGGCATTCCGGACACCACGTGGCAATTGCGGCCTCGCTAGTTCGAAGTCGCTCAATCCCGGACTGCGCGTAGGCAATGCCTTGTTTTGCAATCTGACGGAAAAATCCTGGCAACAGGCGCCAATCTCCTGGGAAAGCGGGCTTCTTCCTAAAGTGCCAACGCCTCGGTTAGTTGTAGTTGATCCACAACCGCCTGGCGCGAACCCAGGCTTTGCCGCCCAAGAGGCGCCTGATAGATGACGAAGCCAGCTGGCGGCAGCGTCAACCGAACTGCGAGAACACCACCCTTGTTTTCAACTGCCAATTCAGCAGGCGGGGGGGGTGTGGCTCGAGGACCATGCCAGAAGATCAGTTTCAACCTGTCGCCTTCACTTCGGAACATCGAGGCGACCGTCGAATATGCAGCCAGGGGTTGTTCGCGATTGGTGCTGAATGCAATCAGCACCTCTTGATCGACGAAAATTCTCGACCAGGCGACAATCGACAGCATCCTGTCGCCCATCATGTGGGGCAGGCCAAAATTGATTCCATCTCCTGAAATCTCGTGCAACATCTGCCGCCCGCGACGAAGGGGAAGCACTTGTTTGCGCAGGTCAACCAGCTTGGACAGAGCTTCGTACAGAGCACCACTTTCGTCGAAGAAATGGTGCCCGCGGGTGCATTTTCCACCGAAGTTGCCGCCGAACATGCTTTCCCGGAGAACGACGTCTGACCACTCGGACGGCCTCCGCTGTCGAACTCCTGCTCGGTGCCGTAATAAATGCAGGGAATGCCCATGGTAGCCAGTTGGGTCGCGACCACGTTGAACGCCAGATCGGAATATTGCGGATCTCCGCAGAAGCGCATCTTGCTGCCACCTTTGCGCACCTGGTCGTGATCATCCACAAGGGTCACAACCTTGTTTCGGTACGAGCCATGCTGCCCCATGTCGTCCAAAATCCAATTCTGAAATACCGAGAAGTAGTCCTCAGGGTTTCCCAGCCGCAAACCATGCGTTCGAGTTTGCCTGGGATGTCGTCAATTCCCAGTGCAGCGTCCAAACCAGTTTGCTGAACCACCTCCCATGCTTTCTCTCGGCCGCCGCCGACTTCTCCTATCACCAGAAACCGTTCCTTGCCAATGCTCACTCCAAATTCGCGAATGGAATCGCAGAAGGCGCACAAGGCTTGGGTGCCCATGTGTTTGGCGGCATCGAGTCGGAACCCGTCTACATCGGCATAAGCAATCCAGAAGCAATAGGTGAGCACCAGGCACGCTAGCGCAGACGAGAATTGGAGTGTTTGCTCCTCCTGTTTGGCCCAGAGGTCGAGGGTCTTGAGGGAGAGCATGTCAGCCTCGATATACTCCGGATAGTAATCCCAGTTAGTGATGCGTCCGGCCCGGCGGAACTTGGCAATGTTTTGGAATTCGCGAGGCCAGACCGCGCCATCAGGCCACGAAGCTTCCAGCCCCGGCTCGATTGACGGGGTCCCAAGCTATGGTTGGCTCACCGTTACGATCATTGAACCCGCGCAACGGTGTAAGGATTCCCATCCCAGCGCGGATCGTAATCGCTCCGGCCGGTGTTGGCATCCTGGACTAAATAACGATCAGGGTGGTACGCAAAGACATTTCCCGTGTGGTGGGCGATGATGTCGAGAATGATGTAGATTCCATGATCGTGGGCGGCCTGGACGAAATCACGCAGTTCCTCGCGTGTCCCAAAAATGGGGGTCGACATCAAGAAAATTCTGGATACCGTAGCCGTGATAGCTGGGCTCGAACCGGACCTGGCGAAAGGCGGGACTCACCCACAGGGCAGTTATGCCGAGGCGCTTCAGATAACCTAACTTGCTCTTCAACCCCTTGATTGTTCCGCCCTGCCACGTGCCGCCAGTGCGTAACCACTCTTCATAGTCAACCCGGTTTGTGTCGTTCGGCGTACAGAGAGGCGTGCTTCCTGAAGACACCGGATTGCCGCTGTTGTCGCGGTAGCCGCCCCGTTCGTTCCCGTCCGAAAACCGGTCCACAAGCAAAAAAATAAAGCACTTGGTCTTCCCACGCGGCTGGTGAGGGGTTAAATTTCCGCGCAGTCAGGGCCGCAAAGTCGATGCTGGTTAACCGGCTTCCCGATCGGAGACGAAAAGCTCGCAGACGCCTGTATCGTTGATGCCTGCACGATTGCTGAAACTCAAACTCCAGACTTTCACGAATGGTTCGTACACTGGGGCGCCCGAGCCACGGTTGGATGCGCGCTTCAAAGGCAGCAGGCGAACATCGCGGAGCTTGCCCCCACATATGAAAAAAGTGAACCAGCCTATCTGGAGCATCTCGCGCTTTCACTTGGAGTACTTTCTATTGCTGATTAAGAACTCCAAGGACATTCATGCTCGCCTGGACGTGCTTTGCCGGTTCGTGCTCGTACTGCGCGGTATTGCAAATGACTCCTATGACAAAGTTGCCGCGCAGCTTGGGGTCAGCCGCAGCGCCGTTGAAGCAGCATATTGTGTTGCATTCGAGGCTCTCGAACTCGCCTCCGATGGGGTGCTATGCAGTGCAGATGTTCCGGCGCATCACAATAACAACGAACGAACGCTCGCCGACTCGACTGCTTGAGGGTGCTGGTGTTCCGACACCAACCACTCGAGGCGCCCTCGGGTTAGGTAGCATCATCCGCGGGCGTCCTGCTTGGTCAAGAAGACGGGCCGTAAGGTACGGACTGAAGAATGAAGTACTGTTCGCCTACTGGCTTTAGCATTTGTCGGATTCCATTCCTGCAACATCCCTTTCACGACCTTATGCTGCCAGTGACCGTATCAGGGCGGGCAATTGTCCCTTCTGAGTCCCTAATACGACTGCTAATCAGGCATTTAGCCATCATCAGGTTCGGCATTAGACCTGCACTCTCCCACCATGGCGAGCGCCATGCGAGGTTTTATGCCGAACGTCACAAAGTTCTTCGACTTTTTATTTGGTTGTCGGCACTGCAATCTCAGCCGTGCCTTCACCATCGGCGGACGGACATATCGGGTGTGCTTTGAGTGCGGCGCAGAGTTTGATTATTCGCTGGAAACCATGTCGATTAAGCGCCAGCAAACGCGGCTCCCCGCCCGCCACGTATTGAGGGAGGCGTAAGCCGAAGATGAGGAATCACAACAGGAGCCATACCATGCCGAAACTTCTACTGGGAATACTGATGTCTTTCTCTCCGGTTTTGGCGTTTGCTCAATCTTCACCTGCGTCATTGACATACCAGCTGGCCACCATCATCGACGTCAGGCCGCATCAGCCTCCGGGAGGCTCTAATTCCGATGACGCGCTTTACGAGGTGTCTGCGGTAGTAGGGCATACAGTTTACGCTGTCTTGACCCCGTCGCCATCACCGTCGGGAGCAATACGGTATGCAGTTGGCCGTGAAGTCCTCGTTCACGTAGGCGAGTTTCCTCATCTTGCTTTGAAGAGTTGTGCGTCTTAGCCCCAGACGCTCCGCTGCGCCGCCGTGTCCGGAGATCTTACCCGCCGCCGCTTTGAGCGCCTCGATAATGTGTCCGCACCTGCTGGTATCCCTCTCCTCGGGAGTGTGAGTTGATGAAGACAGAGCTTTGCTTGAGGTGAGGTGACCGCAAGCAAAGGCTCGCCGGTCGCGAACAACTGCTTGCTGGTTAGGCAGCGAAGAGTCGCCTTGACCGTGCAGAGGGCTCAAGGGTACACGCTCACTAGCGATCGCGGAAACGCCCAACAGCCACACTTTCTCCACAGATCGTCGCGGACAGGCGCAACTGATTGAACAAAAGGCAATTGTCTATTTCTCGCAGAGCGCACAACTGATCCGAATCAGTTGTTGCCTGCCTCCGTAAATACCTGAAAATAAATGACAGGACATTGAAAGGTAGAAGACCGTGGGATTCATTCGGAAGGGGATTCCGCCTGTAAGCTATTGATTCTAAAGGTTGGTGAGCGCGGAAGGAATCGAACCTTCAACCTACTGATTAAGAGT
>JBKQKT010000542.1:0-3886 GCA_052147365.1 Candidatus Korobacteraceae bacterium
ATGATGGACAAGCTCAAGCTGGACGTCGTTGAAGCCCGGATTCTGACCGGCACTGAAGATCTGGAGCAAGCCGCCATCGTCGTCGAGTCGTGGGGTTGCCCCGAGACACTGATCACGCATTCCCAGGGCGTCCTCGCCCGGGTAAAAGGAGTAACGTACTACGAGAAGTTCTCCAACCGCAACATCTCCGGCCGGACCGGCCGCGGCGACACGACCTTCGCGGCGTACCTGTCCTGGCGGTTGGATCACGATGTCCGAGAATCCCTGAAGTTCGCTGCCGCGCTGTTTTCAATCAAAATGGAAACCCCCGGCCCCTTCAAGGGAACGCTGGAGGACGTCCTGAAGCGATTGGGGGAAAAGCATTCTTCATAGGCATGTACAGACCGCAGCCAGAGTCTACGTGAGGAGCGCACTGGTTGCGGGTTGCAGGTCGAAAGTTGAAGGCAGGACTCAAACCCAGCCGCGGAAGGATTTCACGACAATAGCTCGGCGTTTCAACGGAGCGACGATTGAAAAATCACGGGCCTCCGGGGATGGTTGAATGTGTAGCCTTTACTACGAAGTCAACCGAAAGTATCCAACCACGGATGCATCCGGAGGAACACGGAGGAGAAAAGAGAGACGCAGATTGCGCGAATGATCGCGCATTCGTGCGCGTTCGCGAGATTAGGGCAGTTTTAGAAGGTCGTCATTGACGGCTCAGCCAGCAGAAGTACCATCAAACGCCTGACGATGGACGGCCCAAGGCATGTGCTACCAAGTGGGTTGCCGAACTAGCTAAGTGCTTGAAAAGTGGTGAGCGCGGAAGGAATCGAATCCGCCCTGAAACAGCAAACAAAGCACTTAACCGAGCACAGTTGGCAATCTCAGGCATTGCAAGTCTATGGTGGGCAACGAACTGATTTCCGAAATCAGTTTTACGGTTTGCTCGGAGAATGTGATGGCCAATCCTTGGGCGGTCTTGGCGATGGCTTGCGGGGTAGTTCCAGCAACGCGTCCTGTTCGGGCGACCTCCACGAGGCGAGCGTGTGCTGGCGTGCGCGGCGGATCAAGCCCGCTTTAGGGCAGTCCCTTCTTGCGCCAGCGTTTCAAGTTGGCGGCGATACGCCGATCTTGTGCGTCACGTTCCGCACGGGGAAGGTTGCGTCGCGGTCAATCCATGCATTGGGTCCGTCGGCTGAAACCGGTGGCGAGGTAGGCCGTTCGCGCAGATTCTTTTCTTCACTTGCTCCTATTCCCCTCAGGCAAGCATCTCTCCCCCTTTCGGCCTTACTGCAAGATTGATTTCGCTGAGTCACAGCAGCAAAAACCCCCGTGTGACCATTCTCGTCCCGAAATCGATTCTTGTTTTTCCTATAGATCAAGTTGGGTATCCAGAGATCGTTCGCATCGAGAGCAGCTCGGGGCTGGCCCTGGTCGGCGCGAGCTAGACCGCAGGTGTTGATTGGGCGCTCTCGCATCCAGCGTGGGCGGTGCAAAAGTGGAAAACGAAAACATGTTTCCCACTTTCCCACCACCCCGGCTACGGCTGCGGCGGGATGTTCGCATAGAAGAATCATGGTCGATGTCTGAGGCCGAAGCGATGGTTAGTGGAACGATCTTCCACCGGTAGGTGATTCCGCGTGAGATTTCCAGAGTCTTGGTCCTCAACCTCTCTGGCGAACACAACGGTGCGGAAAACACCGACGGCAGAAGTTTGCCCTTGACAGCGCCTTCGTTCTTATCGAGGCCCAGCCGCCAGGGCCACGGCCTCTTCGCTAGAGCGGCTGCTTTAGGCGAATCACCGGCTCAAAGTTAGTCTTCCATATATCCAACTCGAACAAGTCGCCCTCTTTGTCGACGTTCAATGAGGCTATGATGGCAACACCGTCGGCGTCGTTGAATTGAAGCTCTGCGATTCGTCGTCCAAATCGGCGTGCTTGCACATCCTTGCCCGGCCAAACGAGATACAGACTTCCCATGCCGCCATCGGACATCTCTTGGACGTCCAGAGAATCCAAGCGACTCAGCAACGACGGGTTGTCGCCAGCCCCCTGCTGTAGAAGTTGGCGGATCAGCGCCTTCTCAGTATCCTTCAGGTGGCGTGTGGGGCCCAACTTACGGGATGGTAATTCTTCCGACATTTATCACTCCACTTGGTAGCCTAAAAGCTGTGTAGGTGACACTCGTACCGCCAACCTGAATCGTCCGGTTGAATGGCTCTCCCGCGACAATTTGCGGTGCCGATTTCTGGAGATCAGCGCGCACGGCACCCTCCACAGCGCCGCGGTCGAGGCCCGCAGCATCGGCATGTCTAAACGTGTGGTAGACCTGGTTAGCATCGTTTCCAAATTGGATGGTCTCCGCGCCCTCGGCACCCTCTTCCAATCCGGCCTCCTCTTCTCCACCCAATGCTCCAGCGAATACGAAGAGATACGCCTGAACGACCGGATGATGCCATAGACGCACCAGACGCTGTACCTGTGCCTGCGCCGACTTCAACATGAAGAGGCGCATGCTCATCTGCACTGCAATTGGATCTGGACCTGGGTTCGCGTAGACTATCACACGGTGGTCGGGGTCTTTGGCGCACGGGTCTTCCTTCTGCGCGGCCTTGGTCGTGTTTTGCTGTTGCCACGACTGCTCTTGTAGTTCTGTTTCCGCTAAGGAAGCCCAGAACTCCATACCTGCAACCCCGACCCCGCCGCCGCCCTCGGAGCAGCATTGCCAATCCTGAATCCCTATGCCATACCCCGACAGAAAAGCGGCACTTTGCGTATAGTGCCCGTCCGGGTCGCCCATGGTGGTCGGATTGTTCTCGACGTAGCTGTAGAGATTCAGGCTCTGCGGATTGCCGAAATTGGCGTAGGGAACGGTGGTCGGCTTCGCCGCCCAGTCCGGCGTCATGAAGCGCCCCAGATTCGACGCATCGTACCGCGCCCCAAAATTGTCCAGCCCGCTTTCCGTGTCCCGTTCCTTGCCGTTGAACTTGTAATGCTGGGCAACATTTGGACAGTAGTCCTCCTCGACTCCGCCGTAGGGATAGTAATCGATGTCCTGCTCGCAAGCGGTTCCGGTGGCATTCTCCACTACCGCGTGGGTGCCCAGATGGTCGGAGAAATAGAAGTGCACGGCGTCGTTCGACACATCGCGCCGGGCAATCCTCTGCCCGTTGAAGAAGATGTAATCCTCCAGCGCGTTCCCCGATAAATCGGATTCGCTCAATGGGTCGCTGCCCGTGCCCCTCCAGTAGAGGGTGCCGTTGGTGCCGCTTGTAGGGCAGGGTGTGGTCGAGGTCGCGGCCACGCATTTTTCTACCCTTTCGCCATCGCCGTCGTACACGTATCCGTAGCCCGAAGTCCAGATCAACCGATTCTCAGCGTCGTAAACATAGGAAGTGGAACCATTGTTCGTCATGTTTCCCGCAGCGTCATAGGTGTAGCCGGAGAGTTGGTTGCTCGTGCCAGGGGCTGTCGTGCTGAGCGGTTCATAATAGGTCTTGCCGGTTACGCCGCTCCGGGCGTACAGGTTGCCCCAGGCGTCGATAGTATAGTTTTCTCCCCATTGCGAGCCGCTGGATTGCCCACTAGCAATGCGGTTCAGACTGTCGTAGGTGAAGCTCTGGGTGCGGGTGGTGTCCCGGTTGTTCGCGACCTGATAGACATTACCATTGTTGCCCAACGTGCTGGCAGTAACCGGACAATATGGGGCGGTGGTCATACTGACGCCAAGATGAAAATCATAACACTCGCTAAAGACCGTTCCCGTGGGGCTGGAAGCATAAAGCTGAACGGGCTGGAGGCGGGCGCTATAAACATCCGAGGTGACTATGCCCGCAAAGCTGCCGTTCGTACCCGAGGTGGTCGAACCCATGGTCATGCCCGTCAGCCCGCCGAATGGGGCATAG
>JBKQKT010000543.1:0-9894 GCA_052147365.1 Candidatus Korobacteraceae bacterium
CCGTTGCTCGACATGCTGCGCTACCAGAACTTCCAGATCGCCAAACTCTGGATTCCGGAGTACGGATCCTCCGACGACCCGAAGCAGTTCCAGTGGCTGTACGCTTACTCCCCTTATCACCATGTGAAAAAGGGTACGGATTATCCCGCGATCCTCTTCCTGACCGCCGACAGCGATACGCGCGTCGATCCCATGCACGCCAAGAAAATGACCGCGCTGCTGCAGACCGACAATCGCGGACCAAATCCGGTCCTGCTGCGCATCGAGCCCAAAGCCGGACACGGGGTCGGCAAGCCCATCTCCAAGCTGGTGGAGGAGTGGACCGACATCTACTCGTTCCTGTTCTGGCAGCTGGGGATGGCGCCATAGAAAGATCCAGTTCCCCCCGCCATTGTTGCGGTCCCCCCTTATGATCCCCGCCGGCACCTCACACGCACCTGTGACCGCCGTCACGGAAGCGGTGTTCACCTGCGCCTCACAATGGGGCTAGAGGTGCAGTATGCCAGTCCTCGTGATTGCAATTGTTTTCTTAGCGATTTTTCTCGTGATGGGTGTGATGGGGATAACGGCGATGGTCGCCGAACATCGTGGTAAGAAGCTCTTCAGCGGCAAGTGGAGCGACGAGCCAACGCCGGCCAACACGTCCGGCAAGCACGTTGTATGAAGCTGGTGGCGCATAAGGTCCCCCACGCAGAAAACCTGAATACACCTATTCGAGTTGTTTCCCGATTCCTGTCAGCATTTGTCCCCCGCCTCCCCTAACTCAACGCCGTTTGTTAAATAAGGCTCCATGTCGTAATTTGGCGCTCGGAATTTTCAAAAGCTCCATGTTCTACTGTTTCGTAGGTGTCCTCCGGCGCAGCGGCAAGGACCAAGGGGGTGGTTCTCCCTGCGTCGAGGACGTTGAGGTTGCCATGCCAGAGGGACCCACTGCCTTGACCTGTTGGATATGTGATAAGCCTGTGGGACCTGAGGGCGCAACGACTGACCCCCTTGGATACCCTGTGCACCAGAACTGCTACGCCGATATGATGAGCGAAGAGAAAGAGAAACGCAAAATGGCTCGTGGCCCCTACCTAAAGAGCCCGCGCCCCTGAAGTTGGTCCTTGCCGCAGTTAGGTTAGTCCGTTCCGACCGGCTGTTATCTTACTGATTCTAAACAACCAGCATTCATGACGCTGAACCATTACCGCTGTCCTCCGATACGGCGAATATTCGGGCCCCCATTTCCGACGTCGAAATCTGGTGGCAGCTTGCGAACGTACCTCTTGTACAGAGGCAACGCCCAGGCAAAGGTGCTGCCCACGAGCTGAAAGCGACTCCATGAAACTTTCGTTGTGCTCAGGAGTCTTATCAGGAGCGACCCCGCTGAGGTGGTGAATGGCCGAAGATGGTCAGTACGAAGAGCGGCGCTCCGGCGAGCAGAAGCCGCAGCATGTTGCGCCCGAGGCCGAGCCGGAAGTTCAGGCGTCAAAGGCACGGGAGTCAGAGGCGCAGGCGACGGTCGTTCCGCCGAATGTTGGCCCAGCCGGCGAACCGATTCGAGTTGTGACCCCGACAGAGCACAAGCGGATGAATCGCCGCCAACTGCTGAAGCTGGTTCCGGTGGTTGCGGTGGGGGCGTTCGCGATTCCCAAGTTTCGCCAGCCCCTGCTTGACGAGGGTCTCGCACTCAGCGACTGGGCTTCGGGCAGGTTATTCAGCCGCCATCGGCTGGCGCAGACCTTTTCCAGCAGTGAGGTTGTTCCCTTCGAACGCTTCCCCTACAACTTTTACGACGTTGCTGACCCCGGCGTGGACCTGGACACGTGGACGCTGAAGGTGCAGGGGCTGGTACAACATCCGGGAGAATACAATCTCGAGCAGATTCAAGCGCTCCCCAAGATTGTGCAGAACACGCGCCACGTCTGCGTCGAAGGCTGGGATGTGATTGGCAACTTCGGCGGCGCCCGCGCCTCGGATTTTCTGCGCCTTATCGGCGCCGACACCAGCGCCCGCTTCCTGGAAGCGCAATGCGCCGACGGATATTACGAATCCATTGACATGGCGACGATGCTGCATCCGCAGACGCTTTTCTGCTATGAGATGTACGGCCAGCCGCTGGATCGCGGCCACGGCGCGCCGCTGCGCCTGCAGATGCCCACCAAGATCGGTTACAAGCAGGCCAAGTATCTGCTTAGCGTTAGCGTAACCAACGTGTTGCAAGGCGACCGGCGAGGCTACTGGGAAGACCAGGGCTATAGCTGGTATGGCGGATTGTGAGTAGCACGATGGCAACCATTGCAGCGACAGTGAAACCCGCTGAAACCACCGCGACGGTCACCGTGTCCTATGAGCATCCGTGGGTTGTGCGCATGGCGCACTGGCTGAACGCGGTTGCAGTGTTCGTCCTGATCGGCAGCGGCCTGCGCATCTTTCGCGCATTTCCCAGCTTCGGCCCTAAGATCCCGCAGCAGGATTTCATCGACGTTCCCGGGCAGCTTACAATCGGCGGCTGGCTGGGCGGTGCGCTGCAGTGGCACTTCACCTTCATGTGGATCTTCATTGGCAGCGGACTCATGTACGTGATCTACGAGCTTGCGACCGGCCACTGGCGCCAGGTGCTTTTCACGGCGCGCGATATCAAAGGCGTATGGCCCATGGCCCGCCACTATTTCCTCTTCGGCCCCAAGCCCGAGGTTGACGCTGCGTACAACCCACTGCAAAAGCTCGCCTACACCTCCACGATTTTCTTCGGCCTAGTGTCCACTCTGACGGGCATGGTGCTCTACAAGCCGGCGCAGTTCTGGTGGCTGGCTTGGCCGATGGGCGGATTTCACTTCGCGCGCATCTGGCACTTCATAGCGATGTGCGGGTTCTTGGCCTTCATTCCCGGCCACCTCATCATGGTCGCGCTGCACGGCTGGAACAACTTCTACTCCATGGTCACGGGATGGAAGCGCGATCCAGAGTATCTGGGATAAAACTGTAGAGTTTGGAGGGACTCGGGCGCCCAAGCGGCAGCTTACTCCTCGAGGACGGCGCTTCCAAAAACCGGCCGGCCACCCAGGGAGGTGTAGAAGGCATAGAGCGTTATCGCGGCCAGGATTAGAATCCCGGCGAGGCTGATACCCGCATACCACGCAGAGCTCTGGGTCGTCAGGGGGCACTTCAACAGGACATACCAGAAGATGAAATTAGTCACGGGAGCGAGCAAGCCGAATCGAATCAGTAAAAATGTAGCCAGACTACTGAAGATCAGACTTTCCCCCAATGCAGCGGGAGCAAACTGGTTCCCGGCCGAGGAGGCTACCGTCAATAAGAGAACGAATGCGACCGCTGTCGCCCACTCCTTGCGTAGCAAGGCCCGGAGAAGGACCAGAACAAACAGGGCTGCAAGCCAGAAAATAGGCGCAGCCATCAAGCCGCTCGATATATCAGCAATAATCGCCCGCGCACCCAGAAACTGCCAATCTGGACCCGATAGTGGTTGCAGCGGAGGATAGCCGAGCCAGGAGGGAACAACCCAGAGGAGTCTTCCAACAACGGCCAAAGACGCTCCCGAAAGACAACCGACCAGCACATCGCGTCCTACCAGTGGATCCCGAAAGCCTCCCGCCAGCAAGCGGCTCCAGGAAACCAACGTGGCGGGCCAGCGGCGGCGCACATAGGGCTCCAGGGCAATGTAGAGAAGCCAGGCGAAACCGGACCATGCAACGCCCCAGACTAAAGACTCCGCGAAGAGGCCGAATTCGGCGAAAGTCGGAACGTGGTGCGCGCCAAAGACCCACGCGACCGCCCCGGCCGTAAAAACAAAAGCTGCCAGACGAGAAGCTCCACGGCGATCGCCCCGGCCAAGGCGCAGGTTCCGTCGGGCAAGCATTGCACTACCCACCAGTACCGCAAGAAACAAAACGATGAAGACCACCACAAATACCCGCCCGCCGGCAGTCAGTTGATACGGCTGCATGCGCTCGGGACGGGTCCAGGGGCCAATCAACTCGAAATACACCGGCTTACCCCGGTATGCCGCCGCCTCGATGCGCATCGGGATGTTGGGGCGCTCAGACAGCGATCCTGTCCACGCAGCGCGCGCGTCGCTATCAACCGGAGGCGTCCACATTGGTTGCGCCGGCGGCCACCGGGACACATCGAGCCCGGCGGCAGAGAACAGCGGCGCCCAGTCAGGCGCCGGCGCGGCGCCCGCCGGCTTCTCAACCTGCGGAGGAACTGCGATCAACTGCGTAAGGCGGCCGAGCGGATTGAGCCTGACCAGCGTCATCCCGGAAACAACCAACGGTGGATCGTTCGTCCACACCGATCCCAACAGGGGTGCATCCGAGAAGGAAGGGGTGAAATGAGCCGCGAGCGGCCGGGGGCTGCCACGATACCAAAACACAAACGCCCCGGTTTCGAGGCTGTCCCAACGCGTCTTCGACTTATCATGCTCCGCGATATAGCGCAGGAACTCTTGCCCCTCATAGAACCCAACCGCCGAGTCCACTGGCGGCTCGGGATAGCCGGCACTCCGCAGAATATCCCGTGCGCGTTCGGCCAGCGCCTCCGGAGGTTTTTCCAGCGGCACACGCCGGAAGAGCTTTGTTTGACCACCCAACAGAATCGCCGCAGTGACCGCCACAATGACTCCTGCCAGCAAAACCCAAGCCACCGCCGGACGCAGGCCTTCGGTTTCTCCCGAAGCAGCCACCATCTCCGGGGACGGCGTTTCGCCTGCCGCAAGCGCAGCCGCCAGCGGATCGCCTCCCGGAAACGCGGCTGCTACCTGCCGTACCGAAGATGGCCGTTTTGCCGGATCTTTTTGCAGACAGCGCAGGATTGCGCTTTCTACTGCCGGGTCCATGTCCTTTACTACCGACGACGGTGTCTTGGGAGAAGACTCCAAGTGCGCCCGTCGCCACTCGACAGCGGTGTTTGCCTGATAAGGAAGGCGCCCGGTGAACAGCTCATAAAAGACGAGCCCCAGCGAGTAGATATCGCTGCGAACGCTGGCCTCGCCCTTTCCAATCTGTTCCGGAGCCATGTAGGCCGGCGTACCCGCAGTCTCGCTCCGGCCCGTTGCATCGTCGCTGCTTAGGGCCAGCCCGAAGTCCGTGATGCGCACCCGCCCTCGTCCATCCAGCATGATGTTGGCCGGCTTCAGGTCACGATGCAGTAGTCCGCAATCGTGCGCGGCGGCCAGACCGGCGCAGATTTGGTGCGCGGCTTCCAGAGCCTTGTCCGGTGGCAAACGACCTATGCGGCGCAGCAACGACGAGAGGTCCTCGCCGTCGATGTACTCCATGGTGAGAAAGTGCTGGCCGTTCACCTCACCGATGTCGTAAACGCGACATACATTCGGGTGCGAAACCTGCCGGGCATTACGGACCTCAGCATGAAACCCTGCGAGAGCCACCGTGTCGTTCTGAAGCGAGGCGGGAAGAAATTTGAGGGCCACAACATTTCCGAGCTTAAGGTCCTCAGCGCGGTAGACTTCGCCCATACCGCCGCGTCCCAAGAGAGCGACGATCCGATAGCGCTCGATGAGAACCGTGCCCGGCGAAAATCCTCCGCTTTGCGGAGGGTGCGATCTAACCGGAGGTCGTACAGGTCCGGCGACGGTGCCACTTGGCTCCAAGGTCGGCGTGTCGGGAATGGAAATGGCACGCCCGCAGGAAGGACACAGACGGGCGCTCTCAGAACATAATGCCCCGCAGCCGGAGCAGGTTACCATGCGAACGGATTGTATCGCGCCCTGCGCTCGCTGCCGAATGCGGTCCGATGACGGGCAATCCAAAAGTTATGAAATTGGTGTGGGATCCGGGCACACGGCCCAGTTCTGGTCGTTCAGCCTCGCGTTCCCCTCATCTCTAAAATTTGTGTAACTTTGTTTGATCTGCAGCGTACTGCTTTATGGACGCCAAGAGAAACAACGCGAAAGGATCGCCGCCCCGCGAGGGCAAAGCCACTTAAATGGAGGGGCCGGATCTGGAGAGCGTGATTGAACGCGCACAAGGCCACGATGCCGAGGCGCTGGGGGAGATCTATCGCCTCTATGTTCGGCGCGTATTCGGTTTGTGCCGTTACATGCTGGACTCACGGGAGAGGGCAGAGGATGCCACCAGCGAAGTCTTCCTCAAGCTGCAGCGCTCAATCGAGAGCTACGACGGGTCAATACCGTTCGCCCGTTGGCTGCTGCGGGTGGCTGGCAACCAATGCATTGATGCTTTGCGGCGCCGGAAGCGGGGACGGCAGGTGATTGTGGAAGTTGAAGAAGGAGTTACGGGCATCGAGGCAGCCAGCTCGGAGCCGTCGCCGCTGGCTGCAGTCCTCAGCACGGAAGAGAGGGCGCAAGTGCGGGATGCCATTGCACGTCTGCCGGAGAACTATCGCCTGCCCCTGGTCCTGCGCTATTACGGCGAATTGAGCTATGACGAAATCGCAAAGCAGTTGGGCCTGCAAAGGAACTACGTTGCGGCGTTGATATTTCGGGGCAAGCAGGAGCTGCGCGGGAAGCTGGGCCACAGGAGCAAGTGATCATGGAATGTTATTCGGAACAGATCGTCGCCATCTTCGTGGACGGCGAACTGGCGGAGGACGAGGCGCGGCGCCTGCGAGACCACCTCGACACGTGCCGGCGCTGCCGGCAACTGTTAGACGCATTACGCGCTGAGAACCGCGCTCTGAGTGAAAGCCTGCAAGAGCTTCCGGAAGAAGCACCCATCCCGACAGGCTTCTCCCGTTTGCCAGGGTCTCCGGGGTGGGGGGACCTCGCGGTGGTGGCCGCGGTGCTGGCGCTAGGTTCGATCGTTGTCCCTTGGATCAATGGGCTGAGCATTCCGGAAGCGCTGCAGTGGTTAAATCCCTTCAGTGTAAGCGGCCGCACGAACCTGATCTTCAACCTTTCTTATTACTTTGCACACGGAGGTACTGCCATGCTGTCTGATTATGCGGCGTTCGTCGGAGGGCTCTTTTTGGTGTTGCTGTTGGGCGGCAGCGCACTGCTGCTGGGGCGCCGATGGCGACTACCGCGAACTGGCCTGCGCCTGCTGATCGTGCTGCTTGCCTTGTCGCTGCCCGGCTTTGCGTTGGAGCGGCGTCATAGTGAGGTCGTCACGGTAGCGGCAAACGAAACTCTAGACGACACACTCTTGGCCACCGGCAACATTGTGCGTGTGGTAGGCGTGGTCTATGGGGTCTTGGTGGCTTTTGGCGGCTATGTGGAAGTGCGCGGCACCGTCAAGGGCGACTTTGTGAGTTTTGCCAAGAGAACCGTGGTAAGCGGAACCGTGGAAGGCAACATCTACAACTTTTCGAATTCGCTCGACCTGGACGGGCAATTGGGCCACAACATCTATGGGTTGGTGCAATCCTTGCATGTGAATGACCGGGGTCGCGTGGGCGGCGGTATCGTGGTTGCCGCCGGCGACGTCAGCCTCGAGGGCGGGGTGAATCGCAGCGTCACCATCTACACCGGTGATGCCGATGTGAGCGGCAGCATCGGGCGCGAACTGACCGTGACCGGTGATAGCCTTACCCTGACTAACACGGCCCGAATTGGCGGTGGCCTGAGCGCTCGCGTGCGCGATCTAAAGAAAGTACACATCGCCGACGGCGCGACGATTGTGGGCACACGTGACATCCGGGTGCGCGTAAGGCAGAGCCATTTCGCGCGCCCCAGATTCTACTTCTACCAAGCGGTCTGGCTCGCTTCCGCCATGCTGGTGGGATGGCTGGGCCTGGTTCTGTTTCCTGGTTTCTTCCAGGCCAGCACTCGGGCGGTGGGCTCAGGCTGGCGCAGCCTCGGGCTTGGTTTTGCGGTTCTGGCGGGTGTGCCTGTGGTCATAATCTTGACAGCCATCACGCTGGTTGGCCTCCCTGCCTCGCTAATGTTGCTCGCGATGTATCTGGTTGCGATCTACCTTGCAAAGGTTTGGGTTGGGGCATTCCTGGGACAGATACTTCTGAAGCCAACTGGGGAGACTAAGGGCGATTGGCTGCTGGCACTATTGGTGGGCGTGCTGATCCTCACCATCGTCGGCTTCATCCCGTATCTTGGCGGGCTAGTCCACTTCGGTGTGGTTTGCCTAGGTCTGGGAGCGTTTGCCTGGCAGCTTCATCGGGTTACACGGCCGGCAATAACGACCTGAAAAAGCCTCGCGAGGTTCGTTGAGGCCAAGCAAGATTTGACGATGGCATCTTGGAAGTGGGTCCTCGAGGTTTGTTGCCGCAAGATTGTCATTTCACCTGCGACCCTCAGCTAACGAGTCCCAGACAATCCGGTTGTAGTGAGGCTGATGCAGGGAATCAGACACATCTCATTCATCCGACGGGCAGGCTGTAAGGTCAAGTCGGGGCTCGCAAATTATCCCAAAACTCGTTTCCGGCCCTTCGTCGAGAATTTCCCAATTTGGAACACGCTGGTTGGTTGGTAGCAAAGACCCGTTGACGCACCCTGCACTCGAGGCGAAGAATCAAGGTAACTACTGACAGGTTACTCTGCCGAGGAGTTCCCGCAATGCGCGTTCTGGTGGTCGAAGACGATGCTCCCTTGGCCAGTTTCGTGCGCAAGGGGCTGGAAGCGGAGCACTACGCCGTGGATGTCGCGTCTGACGGCGAGCAGGCGCGGCGCATGGCGCTGGAGAGCGACTACGATCTGCTGGTCCTGGATTTGAATCTGCCCAAGCTCGACGGCATTGGCGTGCTGGGCTCAATCCGGCCGAAGAAGCCGTCGCTGCCCGTGCTGGTCCTTACCGCGCGCAGTCGCGTAGAAGACCGCGTGCAGTCGCTCGACAGCGGCGCCGATGATTGCCTGATCAAGCCGTTCTCCTTCACCGAACTTTCCGCCCGCGTGCGCGCCCTGCTGCGCCGCGGCCCGCGGACGGTCGAAACCGTGCTGCGCGTCGCCGACCTTGAACTGGACCGCGTAGAGCGAAGAGTGGAACGGGCGGGTAAGCGTATTGAACTGACGTCCAAAGAGTTTGCTCTGCTGGAATACCTCATGCGCAATTCGGGACGCCGCGTTACCCGCACCATGATCGTCGAGCACGTATGGAACCTGTCGTTCGACACCACCACCAACATCGTTGACGTTTACATTAATTACCTGCGCAAGAAAGTGGACGGCGATCATTCACCGCATCTGATCCACACCATTCGCGGAGTGGGATACGAATTGAGTTGCCACCCCAGGGCAGTCGTGTGAGTCCGATCGCCGGGGTCCGGAAGCGAAGCGCCGAGCAGCGCAGCCTCGTCTCGGACGTCCTCCACAAGCTGAGCCAGCCTCTTACTGCCCTGCACTGTTCGCTTGAGCTCTCGCTGGCTCGCGATGAGACTCCGGAGGAGTTCCGCGCCAGTGTGGAGGCCGCGCTGCAAAATGCTCAGCGGCTGCGGCAAAGCCTGCTGCTGCTGCGGGAGTTGAGCGACGCGGATGATCCGGGTGATATCTCTGCGCCGGTTGCGTTGCAGCCGCTGTTGCTTGGCTTGCGGGAGGATTTCCTTCCTGTTTTCGAGTCCGCCGGCGGGCGATTCCATCTCAATTGTGGCCCGCTGCAGGTTCGAGGCAATGCAGCCAAGCTGGCGCGGGCGTTCTTTTATCTGCTGGGATATCTGCCGCGCAGCTCTAAACACCGAAACCTCAGCGTCACCGTGAAGCACACGAAAGAGCAGGCCGGGATCAGAATGACGTTTTCCGGCGCTGCGTCCTCGGAAAGTTCAACCGCGGATGCATGCGAACCAATTCCCACTGGTGAAGTGGAAATCGCGCGCCGAACCTTTCGCGCCGCGGGCGGCGATCTTGCATCGGCCGAGTCTGCTTCGGGACGCAGCGTCTGGATTGTCAGCCTGCCGCTCGCCCAGTGAATTCTCCAGACCGGGCGGTTTCGCGCAGCAGGCAGCGCTCGCCGGACAGGGTAAATT
>JBKQKT010000544.1:0-15262 GCA_052147365.1 Candidatus Korobacteraceae bacterium
CACGATATCGTCACCCGCTATGCCCGGGTGACAATCGGTAGCCGCTCAGGCTTACAACGCAAACAAGTCGGGCCGCACATAATTCGGCACACTACCGCCACCCATCTGCTGCGGGCCGGAGTTGACATCAACACCATCCGGGCATGGCTGGGGCATGTCTCGATTGACACCACGAACATCTACGCGGAAAGCGATCTCCAGATGAAGGCGAAGGCACTCGGTATGTGCGAAAGCACATTATCGCGGCGAAAACGCTGGCGGGACAATCCAGATCTGCTGCAGTTCCTGGCTCAACTCTAACCACATTATGTGACGTTCGGCAGAGATGCGCTTCGCCCATTATGCACCAAGCCCGTCCGAACGTCACATAAATGCAGGTACAACATAATCCATGTTATGTGGAGCTTCACATAACATGGACTACATCGTTTTGTCGATGGCGAAGCCTGGAGGTCCGGTAACTGCCCATCCAGTCGCACTGAAAGTGGAGGATGTGCCGTGGGCGGAAAAGCAGATGTGGGCGCCCGATGCCGCGTTCAAGAAGGGCACGTATTACCTCTACTTTCCGGCGCGCGACCGCAAAGGCGTGTTTCGGATTGGTGTGGCGACATCGAAGTCGCCGGCGGGTCCGTTCAAGGCCGAGCGGAAACCGATCAAAGGCAGCTTCTCCATCGACCCCGCGGTGTTTGTTGACGACGATGGGAAGGCGTACATGTATTTCGGCGGCATCTGGGGCGGCCAACTGCAACGGTGGGCGACCGGCAAATTCAATGCGAAAGGCTCAGACACGGATTTAGGCAAGGACGACAAACCAGCGCTGTACGCCCAGGTTGCCAGGCTGACCGCCGACATGAAGGAGTTCGCGCATGGGGCGCGCGACGTGGTGATTCTGGACGAGAGCGGGAAGCCGGTGCTGGGCGGAGATCACGGCAAGCGATTCTTTGAAGCATCATGGATGTTCAAGCGGGGGCGGAAGTACTACTTCACGTATTCGACCGGCGACACGCACTATCTGGCTTACGCCATCGGCGACAATCCGTACGGGCCCTTCCGATTCAAGGGGCATTTTCTCGAGCCGGTGCAGGGTTGGACGACGCACCACTCGGTGGTGAAGTTCAAAGGTAAGTGGTGGCTGTTTTATCACGATGTGCAGCTGTCGGATAAGAATCATCTGCGCTCGGTGAAGATGACGGAATTGAAGTTCAACGCCGATGGGACGATCCAGATGATCGATCCGTTCACGGATTAAGAAGGGCATGAGGGCGATCGGATTTCCCCGCTGTTTTCCTGGGAACGGACACGCTGACCGCGGGTTTTTCCGAGGTCAGACCACTGAGATAGAATTGTCATCAAGCGCAAATTTCGCAGTGATAGAATTTCGATTTTGGAGAACGTATGGCGGAAGCAGTTTGTGATATCGGCCTGATTGGGCTCGCAGTGATGGGACAGAACCTGGTCCTGAACATGAACGACCATGGATTTAAAGTGGCCGTGTTTAACAGAACCGTTTCGAAGGTGGACGATTTTACGGCGAACGAAGCGAAGGGAACCGAGGTGGTGGGCGCGCACTCGATGGAGGAGCTGACGAGCCTGCTGAAGCGGCCACGCCGAGTGATGCTGATGGTGAAGGCGGGCGACACCGTGGACCAGATGATCGACCAGATTACGCCGCACCTGGAGACGGGCGACATCATTATTGATGGTGGCAACTCGCTGTTCAGCGATTCTACGCGGCGCACGAAGGCGCTGGCGGCAAAGGGAATTCTGTTTATCGGGACAGGCGTTTCGGGCGGCGAAGAGGGCGCGCGGAATGGGCCGTCGATCATGCCGGGAGGGAATCCGGCGGCGTGGCCGCACGTGACGCCGATCTTTCAGGCGATCGCGGCCAAGGTTGAAGATGGGACTCCGTGCTGCGACTGGGTGGGCGAAGAGGGCGCGGGGCACTTTGTGAAGATGGTGCACAACGGCATTGAGTACGGCGACATGCAGTTGATCTGCGAGGCCTATGACCTGCTGAAGCGCGGACTGGGATTGACGGCCGACGAGCTGCACGATGTGTTCGCGGAGTGGAACAAGGGCGATCTGGACAGCTATTTGATAGAGATTTCGAGCCAGATCTTCGCGAAGAAGGACGAAGATGGAACGCCGCTGGTGGACAAGATTCTGGACACGGCGGGCCAAAAGGGAACAGGCAAATGGACAGTGATCAGCGCGCTCGATACCGGCCAGCCGGTGACGCTGATTGGCGAGAGCGTGTTTTCGCGCTGCCTGTCGGCGCTGAAAGAGGAACGCGTGGAAGCGGAGAAGGTTCTGCGCGGGCCGAAGTCTCTGCCGAAGGTGGGAGATCGAACGAAGTTTATCGAAGACGTGCGCAGAGCATTGTTCTGCTCGAAGATCATCAGCTATGCGCAGGGGTACATGCTGCTGCGGGCCGCGGCCAAGGAGTATGGCTGGAACCTGAACATGGGCGGCATCGCGCTGATGTGGCGCGGCGGCTGCATCATTCGCAGCCAGTTCCTGGGCAAGATCAAGGACGCGTTCAGGAAGAACAAGCAGCTCGAGAATTTGTTGCTGGACAAGTATTTCTCGCGGCTGGTGAATAAGTACCAGGCATCGTGGCGCAAGGCGCTGGTGCACGCGGTGAAGCTGGGAGTGCCGACACCGGCGTTTTCGACGGCGCTGGCGTTCTTCGATGGCTATCGCGCGGGAAGGCTGCCGGCAAACCTGCTGCAGGCGCAGAGAGACTTTTTCGGAGCGCACACGTACGAGCGCGTTGACAAGCCGCGCGGCGAGTTCTTCCACACCAATTGGACGGGACACGGCGGAAGGGTGGCGTCGGGAACGTACAACGCATAAAGGCAGCTGTCAGCCTTCAGCTCTCAGCCTTCAGCTTGGTCGCGGTGGGTTGGCTGTGGTGGTATCCCAGGTCTCAAAATCGAGACCTGGGGCACCCGGCACCCGGCGGGGAACAGGGATTAGGGAACTGGGGACAGGAAGAACGGAGCGGCGATTTCCTAAGTGGAGATCGCCGCTTTTGATTTGCGCGGGGGCCGAGCAGGTTGCAGAAAGTAGAGTCAGCGGGTCGGTTGAAGGACGCAAGAGCAACCGCAGATCCCTCTCCTTCGCTGCACTCAGGATCGGGATGACACTTCATTCATGACCAGTGCCGCTAGCGGAGGGATTCGACGGGTGCGGGATCCATGTCGGCGTAGTCCTGATTCTCGCCGCCCATGCCCCAGCAGAAGCTGTAGGCGCGGGTGCCCACGCCACAGTGGATCGACCAGCCGGGTGAGATGACGATGCCCTTGTCGGCCATGACGATGTGGCGGGATTCGGCAGGCGGCCCCATGAAGTGCATGGCGCGCGCGTCGGCGGCGAGGTTGAAGTACATATAGATTTCGCTGCGGCGCATGTGGGTGTGCGGGGGCATGGTGTTCCAGTTGCTGCCGGGCGCGAGATGCGTGACGCCCATGACGAGCTGACAACTGCGCGCGCCCTGGAGATGGATGTATTTACAAATCGTCCGCTTGTTGCAAGTTTCGAGCGATCCGAGTTCAGTGGGGCTGGCGTCTGCCTTGCGGACGAGGGCGGTGGTGTACTCGGCGTGGGCGGGGTAGCTCAACAAATAGAAGATGGCCGGCGCGGATTTGTCTCTTGAGGCGAAACTGACCTGCTTATTGCCGCGACCGATGTAGAGCACATCGAGATTGTCGAGGTCATAGCTCTTGCCTTCGACAGTGATGGCGCCCGCGCCGCCGATGTTGAGCGCGCCCAGCTCGCGACGTTCAGTAAAGTAGGTCGCGCGCAGATCGGGATCGGTGGGTAGGGCGATGGGAGATTCGAGCGGAGATGCGAAACCGACGACGGCGCGATCTAGGTCGACGTAATTGAGATGGAGCTTGCCTGGCTCGCAAAGGGCGCTGAGCAGAAATGTGTCGCGGAGCTCGTCGGTATTCATGCGCGGGTAGCGGACGGGGTCGGCCATTAAGACGGTCTTCATTTTTCCTCCGAAAAGCAGCCATTAGCTCTTAGCTTTTAGTTAGTTCGTAATAAGCGACGCGACTTGCGGATCGGGTTCCATTATCAGGGGCTAAAGCCCCGTTTCTTTGCAGTTCTTTTCGGCACGGCTCAAGCCGTGCCCTGATACAAAACGAAAGGCAACCGCAGATCCTTCGCTCCGCTCAGGATGACAACGCGATCATTCGGCGAACTTCGAATTCAAGGCGCATGTCCATTTTACTGCTGTGGAAGTTGAAGCGGATTCCAGTTGTCGGAGCCGCGAAGAAAGACCGAGGGTTCGTATTGCTTTGCTTCGTCGGGCGTGAGGAAGTGAGTGTGCGGGTCTCGCTGATCGTGGTGCGCGCCGGGACCGGAGGAGTCGAACTCGGCGTAGAAGGTGGTGTCGAGCATGTGAGTTTGTTCGGCGTGCCATTCGCTCCAGCCGGCAGGGGCGATCTTGTCGTCCATCCAGGTGTGCATGTAAATGACTGTTGAATAGGCGCGCCAGGGACGGCCGAGAAAGACGTTGCCGACGACACCGGGGTCGGCGGTGAGCTTCGAGTGGTCGATGACGAAACCGGAGTCCTCATCAGGATAGTGCTTGGATTGCGCAGTGATGAAGCCGCCGTTGTGGGGCGTGGAGTGAATCTCGCAGTTCTCGAAGACGGCCTTTGAGTCGCCGAAGATGAAGTCGACGTTGCCTTCAACGTAGCAGTCAGAGAAGTACTGGCGGGTTGGCGTGCACCCTTGAGTGTTCTGCGTGCAGCCGCGGCTGCCGAGATAGACCGTGTCTTGATTGCCGAGAAGATGCACGTTGTTGAAGATGGCGCGGTCGCCGGTGACGAAGAGGGCGAGCGCCTGCGAACCCTGCGGCATCTGCTCGTGGGTGCGATTGAAGTCGTTCTGGAAGGTGATGTTTTCGGCGAAGAAATTGTCGGCGGTGACGTTGACGGTGGCAGAGTGAAGGGTTCCGCCGTTTTGGCCGGCGCTACGATCGTTGACGATGACGGTTTTGCTTGCGTCAGGGTTGGCGCTGCGGATGGTGATGTTGGGCTTGTCGATAGTTAGCACTTCGCGATAGACGCCTGGGGAGACGGAGAGAACAGCGCCGCCGGTTTTGGGTGCCATATCGAGAGCGCGTTGGACGGAGTAGTAGTCTCCAGTGCCATCGGCTGCAACGTAGAAGGTTTTGTCTTCGGGCGGAATTTTGCCTGCCATTTCGGGAGCGGTTTTCTCTGAAGGGAAGGGAACGAAGCGGGCGTCGCAGGAGAGCGGCTGGCCAGGCGTGGAGCCGGGTGCTTGCGTGATCGCAACGTCGTCGCCCTTGGGTTGAAGATCGCCGAGGCTGGGACCGATCGTGATATCGGCGTCCTTGTCGTAGAAGAGCGAGTCTTTCTGATCGTCGGCGAAGACATTGTCGAGTCTGATCTGGAGCTTGTGATCGGCATCGAGGCCGTAAAACGTGAAGGCGCCCGGCGTGAGCACGTGCACGTCTTGAAGCGTTATGTCCTGGTAAATGGGAAGATGGTCGCCGGTGAAGTTGGTGTAGTGCGGCGTGAAGACCAGCGGGTTGGGCACGTTGCGGATGCAGACGTTGCGATAGAGGACCTGATGGACGAGGCCGCCGCGGCTGGGATCGGATTTGATGCGAAGGCCATTGTCGGCTCCGTCGATGGTGAGGTCGTCGACCAGAAGGTGATCCACGCCGCCGTAGGTGCCGCTGCCGATGGACATGCCGTGGCCGGAGTAAAAGTGGTTGTGGAGCACGGACATATTGGAGACGGGGCCGGCGGCGCTGGGCTTGAGGCAAACATCGTCGTCGCCAGTGTGGATATAGCTGTAGGCGATGGTAATGTTGCGCGAGGAGCCGGGATCGATGCCGTCGGTGTTGCGCGCGGTTTTTGGAGTCATGATTTTGACTCCCCACGCCGTGAAGCCGTCGGTTTGATTGACGGAGACGTGAAAGCCGGGCGAATTGCGCAGAGTGATCTTGTAGAGAATGAAGTTGTCGACGCGGCGAAGGGCGATCATGGCGGGGACACTCTGCTGCTGGTCAGTGACTTTGGCCTGGTGCGCAAGATCCCACCAAGTGACGTCCTGGCCGAGAAGATTAGCGCCGCCGCGCGCGTCGATGGAGCCCTCGCCCATGATGCCGGCGTTCTTTGCGCCGTCGGCAGAGATGAGCGGCTTGCAACCGCGGCCGTGCTCGGAGACGATGCCGCAGGAGCCGGGCGAGAGATCGTAGACGCGCGGATCGCGTGAGGCGACGAGCGCCGTGTTCTTGCTGACGACGAGAGTGACGCCGGGACGAAGAGTGAGCGGGCCGGTGAGTAAAACGTCCATCTTGCCGTGGGAGCGGAGAACGACGGACTTCGATTCCGACGATGATCCAGCGTCGGGCGCCGCGCAGTGGTCGAGCGCGTCCTGGATGCGGACGGTGGAGAGTTTTTGCTCATCGGCGAGGGCGATGACGCCGTGGTTAGCGGCGACGTCGGCCTGGAGAGTGATGCAGGCGGGAGGGATCTTCGGCTCGGTGACGGTGCGGGTGTCCTGGGCCGCTAATGCCGGCGCAACGAAAAATAGAACGGGAACAGGCAGAAGTCGCATAGAGACAAAACGCATTTGGGTTTCTCCGGTTATGGACGATTATGTGGATCGTCAAGCAATGCCCGGCTCCAATTAGTCAAGAGCCGCGCCGGTTTTGCTTAGTGCGGAATTTGCTCGAGGACCCAGCGGACGAGCTCGTTGCCGGCGGCAAAGTTGTCGTAGACGGTGGGTAGCTTGCGGCCGTCGGTGTACTCGTTGTAGAGCCAGGGATCGACCATGGCGTAGACGGTTCCCTTGCCGTATTTGGCGGTGGCCATGAAGATGTCGGGACCTTCGGTAAGGACCGCGTGGGCCGGGCCACTGACCGAGATAGTGCAAACATCCTTGACGTAGATAGTGTGCGGGCGATGGAAGATGGGGCCGGTGCCGTCAATGGCGATTTTGCCCTGATCCCAATTGGTTCCGATGACATGCTTACGCAGAATGCTGTTGAAGTGGATGCCGAATTTATCGGAGATGACGTTGAAGTGATCGAGGTCGGCGTATGAGGTGTCGTTTTCCATGATCATGAGGACGCCACCGGCTTTGACCCACTTCGCGACCTGAGTTGCGTCGTCGGCGTTGGCAAAATGGGGATGGGGATTTTTATCGAGGTTATCGGGCGAAGCGATGACGTAGACCTGCGCGTTGCCGAGATTGGCGGCCGTGGGCTCCGCGTCGAGTTCCGCTGTTTTGGCGCCGTAGTTGCGGAAGATGTGGCCGAAGAGCGAGTAGCCGGGCTCGTCACAGGTGTCCCATTTGTAGTGGAAGTAGACCTGCTGGCCGAAGGCATCGGTTCGCTGCTGCGAGTTCAACCAGCCGTCGACGAGGACCGTGCGGCCGCGGCCGAGCTTCGCATTTTGCGCGGTTTCCATTTCCGAGGCGGCGAGGAGAAAAGAGCCCACACCTTTGGGATCGTTGGTGGCAACCTTTTCGCCGATGTAGTAGGCGTAGGAACCGTCGCGATAGGGGTCGCCGCCGAGGCCGGAGGCCTTGACGGTGGCGGACAGCGAAACGTCGCCGCCAGGTCCTGTGGTGATGAAGTGCGTGAGGATGCCGTGATAGGCGCGCTGAGCATTGGGGACGTAAGACGCGGGCAGATAGCCGCGGCGAACGCCTTTGGCGAGAGCGTATACGAACATGCAGGCTGCGGAGGACTCGAGGTAATTCCCCTTCTCATGGGGCTTGTTGAGCACGTCGTACCAGAGTCCGGTGTTGGGGTCCTGGTAACGCGCGACGGCAGCTGCTGCGCGACTTAGGATCGCGAGAAGCTGCCTACGGCCGGGGTCGTTCGCGGGATAGTAGTCGAGCGTATCGACGAGTGCCATCATGTACCAGCCCATCCCGCGCGCCCAGAATTCGGATGAGTCGCCGGTTTGTTTGTTGGCCCAGCGCTCCTGCCTCGATTCATCCCAGCCGTGATAGAGGAGGCCGGTCTTTGGATCGCGCGCGTGCCGCTCCATGAGGACGAATTGATGGGTGATGTCGCTGAAGTCCTCCGGGTGATGGGAGACGGAGGCATACTCGGCGCGAAAGGGCTCGGCCATGTAGAGACCATCGAGCCACATCTGGTTGGGATAACGCTGCTTGTGCCAGAAGCCGCCGGAGGTATTTCGAGGTTGTTGCGCGAGCTGACTGTAGAGAAGGGTGGCGGCAGCCAGATAGCGCTGGTTGCGCGTGACGCGGTAGAGGAGGAGAAGCTGGCGGCCGAGAAGGATGTTATCGAGCTGATGTTCCTCAGGCTTTTGCGTGGGGATGGATCCGTCAGGGGCAAGAAGGGCATCGACCGAGTTTTGGATGTAGTGGAAGTAGCTCGCATCGGCGGTGTTCAGCCAAACAGAATCCATTCCTTCAAGGAGGGTGCCAAGCTCGTAGTTCCAGGCCCATGGTGCGCCAGGAGCGGCGAATCGGCCGTCGGGCCAACGGGCAATGGCGGCATTGGCGGCGCGCTGTGACCAAGGGATCTCATTGTCTGGAGTAGCGGCGCGCAGCACTAGAGTTGCGGCGGCTGTGAGCGCGAGAAGAGAGAAAAGAATGCGGAGGATCTTCATCATTGCTCCGAGGGACGTGATGCCGTTACCGCCAGGAAGCGGGAGACTTCATTCAATCATCACGCAAAAGAGGCTGCCGAGTTTGAGCGGCAGCCTCCTGAGCGATTGCAAGTGAAAAGCCAGCTCAGAAACTGATGCGAGCGGAGAACTGAGCAGACTTGCGGTTGAGGTTGCCAGTCTGGGTGACCTGTCCAAAGTTGGCGTTGCCGACCGCGGTGCTGGCAACGGCAAACAACGTGTGATTGGTGACGTTGTACCATTCAGCGCGGAAGTCGAGCTTGGTGGATTCTCCGAGATGCAACGGGAAGCTGCGCACCAAGGCAAGGTCTAGCTGGTAATTGCCCGGTCCGACGAGGTTATAAGGCGCTGTACGAGCCGCATCTCCGAAGGTGTAGTCGTACCCGCCGCCTGTGGACAGAATCGACTTCTGGCCGGTGGGAGCAACGGGGTTGATAAAGGGACCCGTAGGCGCAACCGTCTGGCTTCCGGCGCTGGGCACGATGTAGGTGCTGGCAGGGGTGGGGCCCGCTGCTGTTGTCGTGGTAGCCGCTGTTGTCGCGTTGTAGGTAGCCCAGGTCTGTCCTTTACCCCACTTGCCGTTCTGGCGCGCCACACCCGAGAAGTTCGGATTGAGGGTTGGATTACAAGTGCTGTCGGCCTGATTGGTCTGGCAGGACGAACCGGTAACGGCGAGAGGCGAGCCGGAATAGGCCTGAAAGACGCCGGAGAACGAGAATCCACCCATGATTGCACGCTCGACTGCACTGTTGGCGAGCACCGTTTTACCGAATGGCCACGCCCAGACACCGGTTACGACAAAGTGTTGGGGTTGGTTGGAAGTGGAGACCGACCGCTCAATGCGGTCGGCGGGATACGAAGTTGAGGGGTGATTGGCGAGCGTGCCGGCGGGAATTGCATAGCCGGTGCGGAAAGTGCCTCCGTCGTCGATGGCACGGGCCCAGACATAGTTGGCATTCATGGTCAAGCCATGCCATGTGCGCATACTTAACATCGCCTGGAGTGCGTGGTAATTTGCGTTGCCGACATAACCGTAGTTGTCAGAAGGTGTTTGGAATGGGAACGGCTTGAGCAGTGTGGAGAGTGACTGAGACGTAGTGAAGTTGCTGAGCCCGGGGCAGGAGATGGCAAAGGCCGTGTTTGCGCAATCTGCCGTTACTGTTGTGGCTGTCGTTCCAGTATCGGAGAGATGTGTTCCGAGGAACAGGTACTTGGGATCGAGATCATTGGCTGCGAATCCGCGCGCGTGGAAACTATCCAGTTGCAGGAAGTGGCCCTCCGATCCGACATAGGTGATATTGAGCGCCATGGAGTTGGTGAGCTGCTGTTGGATGCCGAAGCTCCAGTTCTCGAATTCCGGGGCACGGCCGCCATAGTACGGATCGTCGTACGTCATGGACGATGGTGTACCGGTGGTTGCTCCCAGGGTGGCAGTCGCGAGGTAGCCTGTGCCGTACGCCGGACCGGATGCGACGCCAGTTGCTCCTGTAAACGCAGGAATGGCGCCGCTGCCGCCAGCGAGCAGACCGGGCATAGTGGTGACATCCGAGCCGTTGACGGAGAAAGCGGGCGCGGCAGAAAAGCCGAGCGTTCCGATGCTGGTATTCAATCCGCCCACCGCTCCGCCATGCGAGAACATGATGCCGTAGCTAGCCCGGATGACTGTTGCCGGATCGATCTGGTAAGCAAAACCCAGGCGCGGTCCGAAGTTTTTGTAATAGTTGTTCGCCGGCGTAGAGCAATTGCAGGTGCCTGCGCCAGATCCTGTGTAGGCCAATGCTCCGTTGAGACCAGTAGCGGGGTTGGCCAGGTTTGGATTGAAGAAGCTCTCCGCGTTGTGAATCTCAGTGACGGTCGGATAAAAGTCATACCGCAGGCCGAGGTTGACGGTGAGCTTGTTGGTCATCTTCCAGTCGTCCTGCACATAGGGCGAGATGGCGCGGAAGCGCGCACCGAACTCCTGCTGCAGGTACTGGGTAAAGCTACCCTTGTCGATCTGGCCGAGAAGGAAACTGGCGTAGGCGTGCCCCGTGCCGGTGGAGGCTGTAAAGGCGTTGTTCAATTGTGCAGTCTCAGTCACTGCGGCGGCCAGCGTGATGGGAGTGGATCCGCCATTAGTGGCGTTATTGACGTTGTAGAGCATCCACGCGAGGTTTCCGCCGAAGGTGAAGGAATGCTTGCCGACGTTCCACTGCAAGTTATCGAGAAAGGTGTAATTTTCCGCCGTAGTGCGATTCTCGGTGGCGCCATTCCAGTTTGTAGGCTCGGCCGTTCCGGAGGGAAAGGTGACGAAGGGGAACATGTTCGAAGCCTGACCGGTTGGGAGCCCCGACATTCCCATCGTGGTTGCAGCGTACTTCGAATTGTCATTGGGGTTAAAGGTGGGCCCGTTATAGCGGGCATAACCCCACTTGGCCTGGTTGAGAATGTTCGGAGTGAAGACGTGCGTCTCTTCGATGGTCCAAACCGCGGTCTTGGGGGCGTAAGCCTGGCCATAGTTGTAGGGCAGAGGGCCAATGTTGCGCCCTGCTGTGGTCTGGCCGACGGGGATCGAGCTAGCCTGCCGGCCCACCGCGCCGAGTGCGCTGAGTGTGTCATGCGCACTAAGAATGTAGTCAACCCGCGAAGTGGTGGACCAGTTGGACAGGCCGGTGGCGTTCGAGGCGACATAGTTGCTGCTGGTCGTGTCGCTGGTGATGCTAGGCAAGAAGGCGCTCATTGCCTTTGCCACCGCAGAGATCTGGCTGGACGGGATGACATTGACCGGAGAGCCAGGGCCGAGCGCTACAGGATTTCCAAACGCACCCACTGTTCCGCTTGGGCCGTAACCGTACTGATACCGGCAGGGCTTGCCGCCCGTATTGAAGGAGGCGCAGGTCTTTTCAGTACCGGGGTCGTAGATGGCGATGCCGTCCGCGCTGAAGTCGCCCGTCCGTTCCCTGTTGGACGGGAACCGCATTGGCGTTGGGGTAGCGCTGGCGTAGCGGAAGCCGTCGTAGTTGGTGAAGAAGAACAGTTTGTCTTTCAAGGAACCGAAGGGAATTAGCGGACCGCCGAGGACGATGCCGTATTCGTTGTTGTGCTCAACAGGCTTGACGGGCTTGTTAGTTGCCACGTTGGGTATCTTGCCGAACCAGCCCCAGGTATCGAGAGCGGTGTTGCGGAAGAACTCATAGATGGAACCGTGGAACTGGTTGCCGCCGTGCTTGATGGAGTAGTTCATGAGGCCCTGACCTTCATACATGGCCCCATAGCCAACGGTCTGGACCTGGAATTGATCGACTGCATCGACGGAAATTGCGGTCCAAACGTAGCGCGGATCGCCATTGCCGCCGGCGCGAACAAAGGGAATGCCATCGACGTAAACATCGGACACGGCGCCGCGGCTGCCTGAACCGTTGACGACGCCGGTGTTGGTGGTGGCGTTGCCGTTGGTTTCATTGCCCTGCACGCCAGGCATTAGATATGCGAAGTCAGTGGCGCGCCGCTGGTCGGCCTGACCGTAGGCGTTCATCTCGATGGGCAGGGCCGCATAGGTCTCCTGCTCCATGGTGGCACCCAAGGTTGCGTCGCTCGTCTCAAGTTGCGGAGGCGCGGCGGAGACGGTGATTTGCACGTCGGCAGCGCCGACCTGGAGCGCAGGATTATAGGTCTGCGTCGTCAGAGCGTCCACATGGATGTTTTGTTGGGTGAGCTTCTCGAATCCCGGGGCGACGGTGGTCACGGTGTAAATACCGGGGTCGAGGTCGGGAAAATTGTATTCGCCAGCGCCGTTCGATTTGGAAACGGTGGCAACTCCATTCGCGGTGTTGGTGGCAGTGACCGTGGCATTGGCGACGACCGCGCCTGTCTTATCTTCGACGGTACCGGTGATGCCGCCCTTCCCAGCCAACTGCGCCATCGCGCTGGCGGACATCATCGTGGCGACGATGACAATCGCCACCGGGCCTAATGCACGTAAGCGGAAGAAGCCGACTGGCATTCCACCGACAATTCTCTTCATCATCAATTGGGCTTTTGCGGCCAATTGCATCATATTTTTCCTGCCTCCAATAAGTATTGCGTTTTCGCTAGGTACCGCGTCCGCCCATGCCAAGGCACAGGTTTCACACACGTGGTCTGACCACACTCTGAAGCCTGAGTAGTTTCATATAGGGAGTGAGGCCCTGTCAATAGGGAAATTCGTGGAGCATTCGGAAAATAGAATCCCGGTTCTGCGCTTCTATGAGAACACGGAGAGCGCGGGAATGAATCGCGTCTCGAACATATGATGGTCAGACCATGCGCAAATATTTGAGTGTAGTCAGAAGCAACAAGGCAAAGGACATATAGACTGGCGAATCCTGTAACGCGGGCGGACGCCAAGAGGCCGGCCCCTTTCGATTCGAAATCGAGTGCATGAGGGTGCGAAGAACAGTTAAGCGACGGATGCGGAGCGGGCATGCTTCTTTTTTGACACTGGGGGCGAGCCTTTGCGGCCCGTCGGCCGCTCCATTCCCTGCGCGATTTGCGCCATGCGCAGGTGCTGCTCCATCAGGTTGTGCGCCTCTTTTGCGTTGCGCGTGCGGATGGCGCGATAAATCTCGCGGTGCATCTCGGCGGATTCGCGCATGTCGGTGGAGCGCTCGACCGTCTTGCGGCGCGTATCGTAGAGCGCTGAAGTGATGGTCTCGATAATTGCGGCCAAAATTGGGTTCCCGGAAGCCTGGGAGATAATGCGGTGAAAGAGCAGATCGTGGATGAGGTACTCGGCGGGACTGTCCATTGAAGCGAACATGTCGGCGACTTCGTCGGCGAGCGCTGAGAATTGCTCCTGCTTGCCGCGCTCGGCGGCCAAGGCGGCCAGATGGCTCTCAAGGATGATGCGGGCTTCAAACATTTGCCAGGACTGAAAGCCATGCAGGGCGCCGATAAGACTGAGCGAGGCGGTTCCGAATTGGGGAGGACCGTCGGCGACGAAGGTGCCGACGCCGTGGCGGATCTTCATGACGCCCATGGCGGCCATGTAACCGATGCCGGTACGGAGGCTGGCGCGGCTGATTTTGAGGGAACGGGCGAACTCGCGTTCCGGAGGTATTTTGTCGCCCGGCTGGAGGGTTCCGCCCTCAATCATGGAGCGAATGTGGTTAACCACTTGCATCGTACGATGAGTGTTCGGCTCTTCTTCCTTCACCCAAGGCATAAGCAGCACAACCCTCTTGCGATACTAAAAATCAGCGTCACAGGGAGATTACCACTGATTGCGGGTGTCTGGTTGGAGAATCATTCAGGTGGCGCAAAAGAAACCGCGGCGAGGCCGGCAGACGGCATTACCGTGTATACTTCCGGTCTGACCTCTCATTCCGGCGGTGGCTTCGTGAGCCAGTGCGCGAGACGATTAGAATGAAAGCCATGTTGCTCCACGAAGACCGATTATTTCCCGCTGAAGCAGATGCTCGTAAAGTAGCCCGCTCCTTATATGAGCACGTCCGCGGGCTTCCGATCATCAGTCCCCATGGACACACGCAGGCGGCGTGGTTCGCCGACAACGGGCCGTTTCCCGATCCGGCGACGCTTTTTGTGCAACCCGACCACTACGTGTTTCGCATGCTCTACAGCCAGGGAATCTCGCTGGACGATTTAGGCATTGGGCAGCCGATAATCGAGGATCCACGCAAGGTGTGGCGCATTTTCGCAAAAAACTATTATCTGTTCCGGGGCACGCCGACACGGATGTGGCTGGACTACGCGTTTCAGGAGTTGTTCGGGCTGAAGGAGCGGCTGAGCGAGAAGACGGCCGACCACTCCTTCGACGTGATTGCAGAGAAGCTGGGCACGCCGGAGTTTTTGCCACGGGCTCTGTACGAGAAATTCAACATTGAGGTGCTGTCGACGACCGAATCTCCGTTGGACGAGCTGAAAGCACACCATGCGATTCGCGATTCGGGATGGAAGGCGCGAATCGTTCCCGCGTTTCGCCCCGATCCAGTGGTGGACCCGGAGTTCAACGGGTTTGCGGGGCTGGTGGCGAAGCTGGGCGAAATGCACGGCGAGGACAGCTCGACGTGGAACGGCTATTTGAAAGCGTTAATGAAAGCGCGAGCGCGATTCAAGGCGCTGGGATGCACCTCAACGGACCATGGACATCCGACTGCGCAGACGGCGGACCTATCGCAAGCCGAGGCGGCAGCGCTGTTCGGCAAGGTGGTTACCGGCAAGGCGGACGCAGAGGAGCAGGAGCTGTTCCGCGCGCAGATGCTGACGGAAATGGCGCGGATGAGCGTGGAAGATGGCCTGGTGATGCAAATTCATCCCGGGTCAGTGCGCAACCACAACCGTTTTGTCTATGAGCGGTATGGGCGCGACATGGGCGCCGATATTCCGCGGGCAACGAATTATGTAGACGCGTTGCGACCTCTGCTGAACCGATTCGGCAATGAACGCAACCTGACGATCATTCTGTTCACGCTGGACGAGACGACGTATAGCCGCGAGCTGGCGCCGCTGGCCGGTCATTATCCGTCGTTGCGTCTGGGACCGCCATGGTGGTTTCATGACAGCCCCGAGGGGATGATGCGGTTCCGCGAGCAAGCGACGGAGACGGCAGGGTTTTATAACACGGTGGGATT
>JBKQKT010000545.1:0-19362 GCA_052147365.1 Candidatus Korobacteraceae bacterium
CCATGTTCTACGGACTGGGCGCGGACGGCACGGTGGGCGCGAACAAGAACACCATCAAAATCATGGGTGAAGAGACCGAGCTGCACGTGCAGGGCTACTTCGTTTATGACTCGAAGAAATCGGGCGCGGTCACGATTTCGCACCTGCGCTTCAGCAAGAAGCCGATCCACTCGACGTATCTCATCTCACGGGCGAATTTCGTCGGCTGCCATCAGTTCAGCTTCATGGAGCGGCTGGACGTGCTCAAGTGCGCCGATCCCGGCGCGGTTTTCCTGCTCAACAGCCCGTTCGGTCCAGACGAAGTGTGGGACAACCTGCCGCGCGCGGCGCAGCAGCAGATTATCCAGAAGAAGCTGAAGTTCTACGTGATTGACGCGGTTGAGGTCGCGAAGGCGGCCGGCATGGGTGGACGCATCAACACCGTGATGCAGACCTGCTTCTTTGCCATCAGCGGCGTGTTGCCGCGCGACGAAGCCATCGCCGCCATCAAGCACTCTATCGAGAAGACCTACGGCAAGCGCGGCGAGTCCATCGTGCGCAAGAATTTCGCTGCCGTAGATTCCTCGCTCGAGCATCTGCGCGAAGTGAAGGTCCCGGCCGCGGTTACATCGAAGTTCGACATCCGCCCGGCGGTTCCGGCCAACGCTCCCGACTTTGTGCGCAACGTCGAAGCGTTGATTATCAACGGCGAGGGCGACTTGGTTCCGGTCAGCGCCCTGCCGGTGGATGGCACCTTCCCCACCGCTACCACGCAGTGGGAGAAGCGCAACATCGCACTGGAAATTCCTGTGTGGGATGAAGAGCTCTGCATCCAGTGTGGCAAGTGCGTCATGGTTTGCCCGCACTCCGTCATCCGCGCCAAGATCTACGATGCCGGCAGTACCAACCACGCACCGGAAGGCTTCCAGACGGCGGTGCCGAAGTGGCGTGAATTTTCGGAGCTGAAGTACACGCTACAGGTGGCGCCGGAAGATTGCACCGGATGCGGGCTGTGCGTTGCGGTCTGCCCGGCGAAGAGCAAGAGCGAAGCCAAGCACCGCGCGATCAACATGGAGCCGCAGCCGCCGCTGCGCGAGAAGTACAACGAATGGTGGGATTACTTCCTGAAGATTCCCGAGTTCTCGCGCGAGAAGCTGTCGCACGGGCAGGTGAAGGATCAGCAACTGTTGCAGCCGCTGTTCGAATTCTCCGGCGCCTGCTCCGGTTGTGGCGAAACTCCCTACATATCCCTGATGACCCGTTTGTTCGGCGACCGAGCGATCATCGGCAACGCGACCGGCTGCTCGTCCATTTATGGCGGCAACCTGCCGACAACGCCCTACAGCGTGAATGCCGAGGGGCGCGGGCCAGCCTGGTCGAACTCGCTCTTTGAAGACAACGCCGAGTTCGGCATGGGCATGCGGCTGGCCATCGACAAACAGCACGACTATGCAAAGGTGCTGGTGCAGCAGATGGCTTCGACCATCGGCGATCAGCTCGCGGTTGAGATTCTGAGCGCTGATCAATCCACCGAGGAAGGTATCTTTGCGCAGCGCGAGCGCGTGAAGGCGCTCAAGGAAAAGATAGCGAGCGCCAAGTCGCCGGCGGCCCGCGACCTGCTGGCCGTGGCCGACATGCTGGTGAAGAAGAGCGTGTGGATCATTGGCGGCGACGGTTGGGGCTACGATATCGGCTACGGCGGCCTAGACCACGTGCTCGCATCCACGGCAAACGTCAACATCCTCCTGCTCGACACCGAAGTGTACTCCAACACCGGCGGGCAGATGTCGAAGGCCACGCCGCTGGGCGCGGTGGCGAAGTTCGCTGCCGGCGGCAAGCGCACGCCCAAGAAAGACATCGCCATGATGGCGATGAACTACGGCCGGGCGTATGTGGCGCATGTCGCCATGGGCGGCAGCGACACGCAGACGATGAAGGCGTTCCTTGAGGCCGAGGCCTATGACGGGCCGTCCATCATCATCGCTTATAGCCACTGCATCGCGCACGGCTACGACATGGTGTACGGCATCGAGCAGCAGAAAGCGGCAGTGAACTCCGGACACTGGCCGTTGTTCCGCTACAACCCGTCGCTGCCGAAAGAAGGCAAGAACCCCTTCGTGCTGGATTCGCGCGCGCCCAGCATTCCGCTGGAGAAGTACATCTATAACGAGACGCGGTACACCATGCTGGTGAACAGCGATCCCGATGAGGCCAAGAAGCTGCTGAAGCAGGCGCAGGAGAATGTGAACGAACGCTGGAAGCTGTACCAGCACATGGCGGCGATGAACTTTGAGCAGAAATAAGGAGAAGGGACGATCATGGCTGACAAGGTAGAAGTGGAACTTAGGGTTCCGTTCAAATACGCGCGGATGTGGCCCAGGGAGGTTTTCTACCGCCGGCTGTCGAAACCGAAACCGATAGCGGGCTCGAAGAGAAACCCGCCGGTAACAACGCAATGGCTGTATAAGACAATGGATCTGCTTGCGCAACCAGGCGTTTACGTACTTTATCTTGACGGCGTGCCCTACTATGTGGGACAGGCAGACATGCTGCGATCGGCGCTTGCGGCCCCTGCTCGTGGTCCGCAATCCCATTACTTCCGCCATTGGGACTACTTCTCTGCTTTTGTCGTTGACAAGAAGGACCTGGACCGCATCGAAGCGATCCTGATTGCGGCCCTGCCGACGGCTAACGGCAGAAAGCTGTTGAAAAAGGAGCCGTTCCCTCCAGAGCTGACTGAGATGTTGAACGAAATCCAACTCGCGAAGGCAAACCCAGGGGTCGAACCATTCGATGGAGACGAGGACGAATCATGATGGACCTGACAACCAATTATCTGGGACTGAAGCTGAAGAATCCGGTCGTGGTTTCGGCATCGCCGCTGACGGAGAAACTGGAGAACTTCCCCCGGCTGGAAGACGCCGGGGCCTCGGCCATCGTCATGTACTCACTGTTCGAGGAGCAGATCGAGGCCGAGAGCGAAAACATTGACAGCGCGCTGGAGTACGGCACCAACAGCTACGCCGAATCTACCTCGTACCTGCCCGACATGCCAAAGTACCACGTCGGCCCGGACCGCTATCTCGACCTCCTGCGCAAGGGTAAGGCCGCGGTCAGCATTCCGGTCATCGCCAGCCTGAACGGCAGCTCGCCTGGCGGATGGGTGCGCTACTCCGAGTACATGGAGGAAGCGGGCGCCGACGCGCTGGAACTTAACATCTTCGACGTTCCTACCGATCCGACGATCACGGCGGAACAACTCGAGAACCGCTACTGCGAACTGGTGCGCGCCATCCGCAAGAACGTGCGCATTCCCATCGCAGTTAAGCTTGGCCCCTACTTCACCTCGTGCGCCAACTTCGCCCGGCGGCTGTCGGAAGCGGGTGCCGACGGCATCGTGATCTTCAATCGCTTCTATCAGCCCGACTTCGACCTCGAAGAGATGGAAGTGGTACCGAACCTGGTGCTCAGCAGCCCGCATGAGCTGCGGCTGCGGCTGCACTGGGCGGCCATCCTCTACCACCAGGTCGAAACCTACATTGCCATCACCGGCGGCGTGCATGACTCGACCGACGTACTGAAGTGCATGATGGCGGGCGCGCACGTGGCGATGATGACCTCAGCGCTGCTTAAGTACGGCATCGAGCACATTGGCGTCACGCTGGCCGGCATGGAGGCCTGGATGACTGAACACGAGTATGTCTCGGTGAAGCAGATGCGCGGCTCAATGAGCATGGTCAACATCGAGGACCCAAGGGCTTTCCTGCGCGGCAATTATCTGAAGATGCTGGGCTCGTATACCTGGCGGGATTCGGGAAGTGCGCTGACGACGTTCTAGCCCCCATGGCGTATAACGTCCCGCGTAGTACACTACTGAAGTGATCAAGAGCTTTCGCTCCAAGGACACGGAGCAGCTTTTTGCCTACCAAAGCAGCAAGCGCTTCCGGACCTTTGAACGCGTGGCTCTACGAAAACTGCTTCAATTGCATGCGGCGACGGAATTGCAGGCGCTCGCTTCGCCACCCGGCAATCGCCTGGAAGCGCTCCGCGGCGCTCGAACCGGTCAGCACTCGATTCGAATTAACGACTAATGGCGCATTTGTTTCGCCTGGCGCGACGGCCATTGCCATGAGGTAGAGATTGTGGATTACCACGACGAGAGGCAGTCATGAAGAAGTTGCAACTTCAGCCCCCTGTTCATCCTGGCGAGGTTCTCCGCGAGGACTTCATGAAGCCGCTGGGGCTATCGGTCAACCGACTGGCGCTCGATCTTCACGTGCCCGCGACGCGGATCGGCGAGATTGTGCATGAACGGCGGCGGATCACCGCAGATACTGCTCTGCGCCTGGGGCGGTATTTCAAAACGAATGCTGAGTTTTGGCTGAACCTGCAGAATTTTTTCGACTTGGAGGTGGCAAGGCGCTCTGGAACAGGCTCAGAAATTGAACGTCGGGTGCAGCCATCAATGGAGCTGGCCTCGTAGCGTCAGAGAAGTCGCAGGGGTGCTTATGGCGTGCACAGCATTTGGTACTTAGAATAAAGACCCTGAGCGCTCTCTACTCAGGGCCTTTTTTCGCGGGTCAGGTTGCCCTCACTTCATTGCAATGACCACCAGTTCGGGCCCAGAGTCATTGCGGGCCCACTTCATCTCCTTCTCGCGCTTCGATTCGGGTATCTGGATCCCGAGGTCGCTTCCATCCCAGATCTCCGACAGGAAGTACTGGTCGCCGTATTTGTGGAAGACCAGCTTCGCATGCGGGGCCTGAGAAGCCTGCATATGAATGGACTCAATCAACATGCAAGTCTTCATGGTATCCAGATGGCGCACGGCCAGCAGCTTCTCCCCTTCCGAGCTGATCTCATAATTCCCAGCCGGCATGAACTGCTGATTCAGGCTGAACTCGAATGGGACATTCGCTTTCATCGCCTGGGCTTGGGTCATCGGCACACTGACGAGCAGGGCCAAGGCGACGATCATCAGGGCCCCGTAGACGTTGCGTTTCATAACTCCTCCATGAGGGCTCCTTATGCGGAACCCGGATTGAATCGGTAGGGCAAACGCTGTTGGCATTTTTCTTGCTGCTCAAAGTTCGCTGCCACGCGGAGGTAGAAAGCACGATGCGTGCCAGTTTGAAGCGACGAAGTGGCGGTCTAGATTTCGGGTGTATTTCCAATGGCGTACAGTCGGCGGCGATCGATTCAAAGTGGGAGCACGGGTTCCGTCACTCCTGAAAAGGCTATCTGGAAGGATACGGGCGACTATCCGTTAGTCTAGATGCAGAGATTTTGTCTGATTGTTACCTCTGATCAGGCCGAGTCGGCTACACTAGCAGACGCGGTACGCGGGCTTGCAATGAGTGCTTCTATTGAGCACGGTGGGTTGGCGTGGAGGGACAGGTGGACTCGAGAGTCGTAGTCATTTCCGGGCCTTCGAAGGGCACCATCGTACGGGTGAGCAACGGCAAGCTCTGCGTAGGCCGCGATCCTGCCAGCAATCTCTGTCTGAATGACCGTGCAGTGTCGCGCAAGCACTTCTGCATCAGCGAAACCGATGCCGGCTTCCACCTGGTGGATCTAGAAAGTCACAACGGGACGTTTGTCAATGGAATACCTGTAAGGCGAAAATTGCTCGGGCATGGGGACACCGTTCGGGTTGGCCAGTGTGAGCTGGTATTCCTCATCACGGAAGACGAGCTGCTGGTATCGCGCATGGTGCAGTTCACCGACGAGACTGTATTTGACGGGGGAACCACCGTGAGCAAGCACATGCCGCCCTCCTGGACCGGAATGGGAACGGATGTCGGACGCATGGCGCGCGACTTGAACGCGCTGTTCAAGATCGCCAACACCATAAACTCCATTCGCGATCTGGAGAAACTGGAGCGACGGCTACTGCAACTCGTCTGTGAAGTGGTCCCGGCCTCTGCCGGCGCAATCCTCCTCACGCTTCACCCCGAGGAGGAGCCGACCTCAAGCTGCAGTTGGGAAAGGGAAACGGGTGAAGCCGCACAGTTAAACATTCGGCGCGATATGGTGGAGCGCGCGTTATGGGAGCGCGCGCTGATTCTCAGCCGCCCAGCACCGGAATCGAAGGACAAGGAGAGTATTCTCTGCGTGCCACTGGTCGCTGTAGAAAAGACGATCGGTGTTATTTATCTGGTTGCCTCCGGCTCTGCTGTATTCGAGGAGGACCACTTAAACTTCGCAACTTCGGCCTCTCAGATCGCGGCGGTCACCCTGGAGAACGTCCTGGCGCTTGAGGCCCTGCGTAGCGAAAACCGCCGCTTACAAGCCGAACTGGCCTTGGATGGCGCTCTCGTGGGCGAAAGTAAAGCCATGAAGCAGGTGCAGGACTTCATTGCCAGGGTCTCGCACGGCGATTCCACCGTCATGATTCGCGGCGAGAGCGGAACGGGCAAGGAATTGGTGGCCTACGCCATTCATCGCAACAGCCCGAACGCTGACGGGCCGTTCGTTGCCATCAATTGTGCCGCGATCCCTGAAGCGCTGCTTGAAAGTGAATTATTTGGCCACGAAAAGGGCTCGTTCACCGGCGCCATTGGGACCAAGAAGGGGAAGCTGGAAGTGGCCGAGGGCGGGACAGTGTTTCTCGATGAGATCGGCGAACTTGCCCCTCCGCTGCAGGCCAAGCTGCTCCGCGTCTTGCAGCAGCGCGAATTCGAGCGGGTGGGCGGCACTCGCACGCTGAAATTCAACGCGCGCGTAATCGCGGCCACCAACCGCGACCTGGAAGAAGCGATCAAGAGCGGGCATTTTCGTCAGGACCTGTACTACAGGTTGAATGTGGTGTCCACGGTTGTGCCTCCGCTGCGTGAGCGGCCTGACGATATTCCCTTGCTCGCAATGTATTTTGCGGCCAAGTACGCAGAAAAGTGCAATCGCGCGGTGAAGGGCATTTCCTCAGAAGCGCGCGCCTTATTAATGCGCTATAGCTGGCCGGGGAATGTCCGGGAGCTGGAGAATGCCATAGAACATGCCCTGGTTCTCGGCCTCAGCGATGAAATTGTAGTTGAAGACTTGCCTGAGGCCCTGCTGGAAACGCAGTCCACCGAGCACGACAGCGTGAAGTACCACGACCGTGTCAATCAACTGAAGAAGCAACTGATCGTGGATGCCGTCACCCAGAAAAAGGGCAATTACACAGAGGCTGCGAAATTGTTGGGCCTTCATCCCAACTACCTGCACCGGCTCATCCGCAACCTCGATCTCAAGCCTGAGCTGAAGCGGGATTCCGACGACGCGGCTGCCAAAGCGGCGGAGTAGAGTTCAGACGATATGCGTCGGATTGCAATCATAATTGTTACCATTATGCTTGCAGCGGCATGTTTGCTGACAGCGCCGCAAAACTCCGTGGCGCAGGAACAAATGCCCCCAACGGTGACCGGCGATCCCATACCCGGCCTAAAGGGTTACGGTGTTGAACTAGGTCTAGCCCCGGGGAGCGGCAACATCCTGGAACTCCTGGTGTATCGCGGCCAGAAACTATGGCAGGCGCTGAAAGTGTGCACACCTGAAGCGGTTCCACGCGAGAGTCCGGTCGGCACCATGGAAACTGCTGACTACAACTTCGACGGCTACTACGACCTGGCGCTGGAGACCGCTTTCAAACAGGGCAATGCGTCGTATTGCATATGGCTGTACAACCCCAAGACCAGGCGTTTCGTAGCCTCGCAACAGTTGTCCCAGCTCACCAATACTCGCCCCGATCCGAAGACCAAGACTGTGATCTCCTACTCCAAAGGTGAGTGCGGCCCTTGTTATCGCCAGGAAACTTACCGGTGGTCAAAAGGCCAATTGATACCGGTCCGGGAAGAGTCGGTCGCACCAGCAGACCTGGGTCTGCAGCTTCCTGGAGGTTGCGGTTGGCTTCGCACGGTGAGAGAGGAAAAGAACGGAAAGATGGAGTTCGTCAGCCGAAGCCAGGTGAATGGCCTTGGTCAGGACTGTCTGCCGGGGCAGCCGTAGTCAGGAAATGTCCAACAAGGGCTCTATAGCTTCAAACTTTCAAGAAAATCCGCCTTCGATACATCCACCACACAGGCAGGAAACATACGCCGACAACCGCCAGCGAATACAGCAACGATGCGAAAGCGGGCGGGCTGACGTGCGCGAATGTGCGCTGGAAGATCCACTCCTTCCAGCCAAATGAACCGCCCAGCACCTCCGAGATGACGTAAGCGGCAATTGCGTTCGTGCCGAAGATGACGAATGGACGGGTCCACCAACCACGAAGTAGCTTAACATCGACTGCCCAGTAGCAGCTGGCCAGACAAACCAGAGCACAGCCCGCGGTGAAAAGCACATAAGAGCTGGTCCATAGGTTCTTGTTGATGGGGAACCAGATCCCCCAGAGTTCGCCAGCGCCAATCCCTGCCACCCCCGCGATGAGCATCCCCGCTGCCTTCTGCTTCTGATTCCGCCTGGAGCGTAGCCACTCACCGGTCAGTACTCCGCATAGAGCAGTAGCGATTGCAGGCAGTGTGCTCAGCACTCCTTCCGGATCGCGCGTTCCCTCCCAGAGGTGGCCGAACATTAGGTTGCGGTCCACATAAGCCGCGAGGTTTGCATTGGGATGTAACAGCGGGATGTCTACGTTTGGAGTTCCGTAGCCGGGCACCGGCACGAATCGCATGAGCGCCCAGTAACCGATCAGGAGTGACGCAATCCATGCGATACGCGCGTTGGTCCGGGCATAAAGCGTGATGAGCGCGGCTGCGAGATACGCGATCGCGATGCGTTGCAGTACTCCGGGAATTCGCCAGGTCGTGAGGGTGAAATGGGGAGGGCCGTTCAGCAGCAGCCCGATGGCAAAGATGGTTGCACTGCGCCGCAGCGTGTGCAGCAACAGGGTTCTCCGCGAATCTCCCCGGCGCAACCGTGACGCGAATGAAAACACCAGCGAAACACCGACGATAAACAGAAAGAAGGGGAAAATCAGGTCGGTCGGCGTCCATCCGTTCCAGCGGGCGTGCTTGAGAGGCCCGTAAGCAGCTCTGCTGCCTGGATTGTTGACCAGAATCATGGCCGCGATGGTGGCACCACGAAAAACGTCCAGTGAGACCAGCCTCCCTTGCATCGCAGGAAATTCGGCAACTGGCCTAACGACTTCCGCTTCGGGTTGAGCGTAACAGACCACGTTCCGGATTCTACAGACAGACTGAGGCCCGTTGAAATGTTGCGTTGTTGCCAGGAGTTGCCGGACACGAATGGGTGTCCGAAAATGGACAGTATAATCCGCACGAGGACAAGAGCTGCCTAATCTGCGCATTACGTCTCCCATTTAAGTCATTGCTGTAAAAAGAGATAGACCGTTTAGCAATTGGGTCTCGAGTTGCATTGGATGAATGTGTAATGGATATAGCTCGCCCCGAAATCAGGCGCCGGAAACGCCGCCGCCAGATCATCTGGATCAGCGTCGCCCTGGTGATTCTGGTCGTCGTGACGGTCGGAGTTTCACGGCTAAAGCCGGCCGCCCCGACGGTTGACCGCAGCACTATTTGGACCGACACGGTGAAACGAGGCTCCATGCTGCGCCAGGTGCGCGGCCTGGGTTCCCTGATTCCCAGCCACGAGGATGTTCGCCAGATTCCGGCCGAGACTGAGGCGACGGTCATTCGTATTGTCAAGCTTCCGGGTTCACAGGTCGATGCCGATACCGTTCTGGTGGAGATGAGCAACCCGCAACTGGAACAGGAAGCGCTCGACGCACAGTTGCAGGTGAAAGCGGCACAGGCGGAGTACCAGAACCTGAAAGTTAAGCTTGACAGCGACCTGATGAACCAGAGGGCGGGAGCGGCCACGGTCAACGCCGAGTACAGCGAGGCACAACGTCAGGCGCAGACGGACAAAGCTCTCTACGAGCTGGGTGTCATCTCCGGGCTGGCCGCCAAAGCATCCGACGGCAAGGCCCAGGAGATGGTCACCCGCAACAAGATCGAAGATCAGCGCCTGGACATCAACGAGAAAGCAATCGCTTCGCAGCTTGCGGTGCAACAGGCGAAGATCGAAGAGCTGCGCGCTCTCTCTGAGCTAAAGCAGCAGCAATTGCAGCGCCTGAAGGTCAAGGCGGGAGTCGCAGGCGTGCTGGTCGAGCTGCCGTTACAGGTGGGCCAGCATGTTCTGCCCGGCGTGGAGCTGGCGAAGATCGTTCAGCCTAATCATCTGATGGCGGAGCTGAAGATCCCAGAAACTCAGGCGCGCGACGTGCAGATCGGCGAGCCGGCTTCGGTTGACACGCACAACGGAGTGATAGCGGGCGAAGTGAGCCGCGTCGATCCCGCTGTACAGAATGGAACGGTAACCGTGGACGTCAAGCTGACCGGCGAATTGCCGAAGGGCGCGAGGCCCGATTTGAGTGTGGATGGCACCATTGATCTCGAGAAGCTGGAAAACGTGCTGTACGTGGGGCGTCCGGCGTTCGGCCAGGAGAGCAGCACCATCTCCATGTTCAAGCTCGATCCGAGCGGCAATAGCGCTACGCGGGTGCAGGTGAAGACAGGTCGCGCGTCCGTGAACCTCATACAGATTGACTCAGGACTGAAAGAAGGCGACACAGTCATTCTTTCCGACATGTCGCGCTGGGACAACACCGATCGGGTACGGCTGGAGTAGGCAGAACGTTTTTCGCTGTTCGCTTTTCGCCAGAAGAGGAGCGAACAGCGGGTCTCAAACCGGGCACTGAAAAACGCTGCCTGCGTTCACCGTTCGTTTTGGCGAAGAGCGAAAAGCGAAAGGCGAATAGCGTTCGACACCGAATAGGAAACAATCATGAACGACACTGAAACCACGCTAATCGAAATCGAGAATCTTACCAAGGTGTTCTACACCGACGAAGTCGAGACCCACGCCCTCTCCGGCGTTCATCTCAAGGTGCGCAAGGGCGAGTACGTCGCCATGTCGGGGCCTTCCGGCTGTGGCAAATCAACGCTGCTGTCCATCATCGGGCTGCTGGACACGCCGACCGAAGGCAACTACAAGCTCAACGGGCAGCCGGTGGCGAACCTCGATTTCGCCGACCGCTCACGCATTCGCAACCGCGAGATTGGCTTCATCTTCCAGAGCTTCAACCTGATTGGCGATCTCACGGTGTACGAAAACGTCGAGCTGCCGCTGACCTACCGCGACGGCATGCCGTCAGCCGAACGCAAGCGGCGCGTGCTGGAATCGCTGGAGCGCGTCGGCATGGCGCACCGGCTGCGCCACTATCCGTCGCAGCTCTCCGGCGGACAGCAGCAGCGTGTCGCCGTGGCGCGGGCTCTTGCCGGGTCGCCGTCCATCCTGCTGGCTGACGAGCCAACAGGAAACCTGGACTCGCGTAATGGCGAAGCCGTCATGGAGTTGCTGCAAAAACTGCACCGCGAAGGCTCGACCATTTGCATGGTGACCCACGACCCGCGTTTTGCGGCGCACGCGCAACGCGAAGTGCACTTGTTTGACGGAAAGGTTGTCGCGGAGGAAGAGCTGCGAAGGTTGATGCAGGAGACGCAGTAGCAACTAGCAATTAGCAACTAGTAAGTGGCTTCACCTCTGCATTGAGCAGGACAGGATTGACGGTATTGTTGGGTATTCATTCGACTCTCGCGACCAGTTGCTATTCGCTAATTGCTAGTTGCTAATTGCTACTATGATCCAGCTTAAGAGCATCGAACGCAGTTACAAGACCGGAGCTGGCCAGACCTGGGTCCTGCGCCGCATTGACCTCACCATCCAGGAAGGTGAGTTCGTCACCATCATGGGGCCTTCGGGAGCGGGCAAGTCGTCGCTGCTGAACGTGCTGGCGCTGCTTGACGATCAATGGACTGGCGAATATTGGTTCGGAGAACAGCCTGTCCATTTGATGAAGCGGAAGGACCGCGCCGAACTGGCCAAGCGCAAGATCGGCATGGTCTTCCAGAGCTATCACCTGCTCGACGACCTCACCGTGCAGGAGAACATCGATCTTCCCCTGTCGTACAAGGACATCCCACGCAGCCAGCGGCAAGGCATGGTCGCTGAAACGCTCGATCACTTTCAGATTGTCGCCAAGAAAGACCTGTATCCCAACCAGCTTTCCGGCGGACAGCAGCAGTTGGTGGGCATTGCCCGAGCGGTGATTCACAAACCCGCGCTGCTCCTTGCCGACGAGCCGACAGGCAACCTGCACTCCAGTCAGGCCAAGGAAATCATGGAGCTATTTACGCGGTTGAACCGGGAAGGCACGACCATCGTGCAGGTCACACATTCCGACGTGAACGCGTCGTACAGCTCACGCGTCATTCAGCTGCGTGACGGCTGGCTGGTCGGCGACACGGCGAACTCCGCCGTCGCGTCGAGCGGGGAGGCTATGCGCTCATGAGAGCACGCATGACCCGTTCGCCGATTCCGGCGCTTCTGCTCTGCCTTCTGCTGGTCAACGCGCAAGCGCAAACCCAAGCTCCGGCACCGCTTGAGCAGATGCCCAATGCGCCGATGCCTCAGCAATCGGCGAACGCACCGCAACCTGCGCCGCTTTCAATCCACACGCCGGCCAGCCTGGCGATTCCACATTCACGCAACCCGTTCGACGCATATGCTCCCAGCCCGGTGCCGGAGCCTGCGCTGGCGAACTCGCCGCGTCTGCAGCATCTCATTCGCGACGGAAAGCTGTACATCTCCTTGCAGGATGCCATCGCGCTAGCGCTGGAGGATAGTCTCGATCTTGCCATCGCCCGCTATAACCTGCCGATTGCCGACACCGACATCCAACGAACCAAAGCCGGCGGGTCATTTCGTGGTGTCAACACCGGTATTGTGCAGGGAACACCGGGCGGCGGCATTGGCGGCTTTGGAACTGGCGCGCCGGGCGCTGGAGCCGGGGGCACAACGAGTGGAGCGGGCGGTGCCGGAGCCGGAGCTGCCGGTTTGGTGCAATCTACCCTTGGCATCGGGACGCCGGTGCAGTCCTACGATCCCATAGTCACCGCAACTGGCGGTCTTGAGCATCTAACCCAGCCGCTGGCCAACCTTCAGATCTACGGGGTTCCGCAACTGCATCTTAACACCACGGTGGCGAACGTAAATTACTCGCAGGCATTTCCCACCGGAACGAGTTTCAGTTTTGAAGTGGACAACAACCGGCAAACGACGAATAGCATTTTCGGCACCCTCTCTCCGCAGTTGGGGGCATACTATCGCGTCACCTTTACCCAACAATTGTTGGCAGGATTTGGCACCGGCCCCAATAAGCGCTACATGCGCATCGCCCAGAACAACAAGAAGATTTCAGACATCGCCTTTAAAAGCCAGGTCATCGCCACTGTCACGCAGATCGCCAACATCTATTGGGACCTGGTGAGCGCCTACGAGGGCGAGCGAGTGACCGAGCAGTCGTATGCCTTCGCTCAGCAGAGCCTGGAAAACGCGAAAAAGCAGCTGCAGCTCGAGGCCATTCCGGCGATGGATGTCATGCGCGCGGAAGCGGAAGTTTCCCGGCGCGATCAGGACCTGACGGTTGCCAAGACGAGCCTACAATTGCAGGAATCGCTGCTCAAGAACGCGCTAACCAAGAACCTTGACGATCCTGTGCTCGAAGCCATGCCGGTGATTCCCACCGATCGCCTGGAGCCGACTGATAGTGGTCCCGCAAAGCCGCTGGAGGAGTTGATCACGGTAGCGTTGCAGGACCGTCCCGAGCTGTCCGAGTCGGAGATTGATTTGCAGAACCGCCAGATTTCCCGCAAGGCGGCCACAAATGCGTTGCTGCCGACCCTGGCGCTGGTAGGCTTCTATGGCGGGACCGGTCTGGCCGGAGAATTGAATCCGGCCTTTTCTGGGACTAACACCAGTACTCTGCCAACCGATTTCGGCGGGGCCTTCGCGAACGCCTTCAACAATTCGTCGCCCGATTATTTCGTCGGCGCCAACCTCAGCCTCCCGATACGCAACCGCGTCGCCAAGGCTGACCAGTACCGCTCGGAATTGGAATACCGCCAGGCGGAGCTGCGCATGCAGCAGTTGAAGAAACAGATCCGTATCGAAGTGCGCAACGCGCAGTATGCTCTGGAGCAGGGACGCGCGCGCGTCGCAGCGGCGAAAAAAGCACGGGACCTGGCTGACAAGACATTCACCATCATGCAAAAGGAGCAGACGCTTGGAGCCGGCTCGAGTTTCCAGACACTAGCCGCCCAGCGCGACCTCGCCGTTGCTGAGCTTGACCTGGTAAATGCCACGACGGCCTATCAGAAGTCGAAACTTGAACTGGGGCGCGCCACCGGAACCACTTTGCAGGATAATGGCATTCAACTTGAGGATGCGGTCAACGGCACCGCACCCTGAGGGTTATGGTGGAAACGCCGGGCTTCAGCCCGTCTAACTTTGTCGCTGGTGAGAACCGAGGGCCTTAGTCCAGGTCCTAGATGCCTGGCTGGAGCCCTGCTTCATGCCAACGCATTCACGCCGAAGGAGTCAACATTGCCGAGGACGCAAACCCAGAGGAGCGCGGAGGACGAGAAGCATGAACGGCAACTCGCCAGCCGGATTCTGGCCGCCGATGATCAGCCCCACATACTGGAAGCTATTGAGCTTCTACTGCGTCCGGAGGGTTTTGCGGTTGACACCGCCAAATCGCCAGCGGCTGTGCGCGAGGCGCTCGGCAGCGAATTCTACGACGCAGTACTGATCGACCTGAACTACACCCGTGACACGACCTCCGGCCAGGAGGGCTTAGACCTGCTGTCGGAAATCACAGCCTTCGACAGCAGTATTCCGGTGATTGTTATGACCGCCTGGGGCAATGTCAGGCTCGCGGTCGAGGCCATGCGCCGAGGCGCTCGCGACTTCATCCAGAAGCCGTGGGAGAACGAACGCCTGCTGGCGATCGTGCGGACCCAGGTCGAACTACATCGCGCTCTGCAGCGCACACAACATCTGGAGGCGGAGGCCCGGCTGCTGCGCGCCGAGGGACGCCCCGAATTCATCGCGGCTGCGCCGTCCATGCAGCCGATATTGCAGACCATCGCGCGCATCGGGCCCTCCGACGCCAACGTACTGGTTACCGGCGAGCACGGGACAGGAAAAGAAGTTGTGGCGCAGACCCTGCATGTGCTGTCGCCGCGGGCCAACATGCCGCTGGTGGCCGTCAACACCGGCGCCCTGCCCGAAGGCACCTTCGAGAGCGAGCTGTTCGGTCACGTGAAAGGCGCATTTACCGATGCGCGCACCGATCGCATTGGCCGTTTCGAACTGGCCGACAACGGCACCATCTTTCTCGACGAGATCGGAAACGTCCCCGTTCGCCAGCAGGCGAAATTGCTGCGCGTGATCGAAACGGGCGAGATCGAGCGCGTCGGCTCGTCACGTACCAAGCGGATCAACGTCCGCGTCATCTCGGCGACGAACACGGACTTACAGGCCGCGATCGCTACGGGCCAGTTTCGCGAAGATCTGCTCTTCCGGCTGAATACCGTCGAGATTCATGTTCCCGCCTTGCGCGAGCGCCGCGAAGACATCCCTGCTTTGGCGGCCCATTTTCTCAACCGCTATGCGACGCGGTATCGTACTGCGGTGAACGGATTCGCGGCGCCCGCTCTACAGGCCATGATGCAATACGCATGGCCAGGTAATGTGCGCGAACTTGAGCACACCCTGGAGCGCGCCGTGCTCATGTGCAATAGCGGCGAGATCCAAGTGTCGGACCTCGGCCTGAACGTGCAACGCCCGCAAGGCCAGAACCTCGAGGAGCTCAGCATTGAGGAAGTCGAAGGCATTCTCGTGCGCAAGGCGTTGCAGCGCTTTCACGGAAACGTGAGCCAGGCGGCGGAGGCGCTGGGCTTAAGTCGCGGCGCCCTGTACCGCCGGATGGAACGCTATGGTCTCTAGTTCCGGCGGCGAACCGAAGCTGCTCACTCCGCCGAGCGTAAAAATGGCTCCCGGCGACGACACCGATCCAACCTCTTCGTGGAGCGGAAGCACCGCGGCCGCAACAGGCGCCAAATCGCGATTCAAAACTCCTCGCTCCCGATTCCGCCCCTCCAGGCTCCTCTTTGAAAAACGCATTGCTCTCTTTGCTGTGCTTGCGGCGCTCCCCGGCATCGCGTTCGGCACCACCCTCATCTGGACGAGTGCTTGGGCCCGCGATGTCAAGGTTGCTGTTACCGTACTAGAGTTCTTCCTCTGGCTGGTGTTCACACTGGTGCTGCTCGAGCAGATTGTGCGTCCGTTGCAGACTCTCTCGAATGTCGTCGGAGCGCTTCGCGAAGAGGATTATTCCTTTCGCGCGCGCGGCGCGGCCCCCAACGACGCTCTCGGGGAGCTGGCGTTAGAGATCAATTCGCTCGCCGACATCCTTACCGAGCAGCGCATCCAGACCATCGAAGCGACGGCACTTCTACGCCGCGTCGTGGACGAGATCGATGCCCCGCTGTTCACCTTCGATCCCGATCACGTCCTGCGGCTGGTGAATGCAGCGGGCGAACGGTTCCTGCAGCAGCCCTCGGTACGGCTGCTCGGCCGGACAGCAACCGACCTGGAGCTCAACCCCTGCTTTGAGGCGAGGAATGAGACCTTAGTCGCGCTTCCTTACTCAACGCCGAATGCGCGTTGGATGGTGCGCCAGAGTTCGTTCCGCCAGAATGGCGTACCGCACACGCTGATCGTGCTGTCGGACGTGAGCCGCGCGTTGCGCGAACAGGAGCGCAGCTCCTGGCAGCGGCTGATTCGAGTTCTCGGCCATGAACTGAATAATTCGCTGGCGCCCATCATCTCGATTGCCGGGAGATTGGCGTCGCGCTTGCCGTTGCCGGAATTACCCGAAGGGCAAAACGCCGACTTTCAGCGCGGGCTGAACATTATCGAATCGCGCACCGCAGCGCTACATCGCTTTCTTCAGTCTTACCGCCGTCTGGCGCAAATGCCGTCCCCTACGCTTCAGCTCGTCGAGCTGCGGCCGCTGCTGGAACGTGTTGCCCTCCTCGAAACCCGGCTCAACGTCGAAATTGAACCTGGACCGGACGTTGTCCTGATGATCGATCCTGACCTCATCGAACAGATGCTGATCAACCTGGTCCGCAACGCTGTGGATGCCGCTCTGGAGCAAGCGCAGTCACGGCAAACTGGTTCGCAGCCTGCCGGCTCGAGGGTCTCCATGCGGTGGGAGCAGTTCGACGGCAAAGTCGCGCTTATGGTTGAAGACAACGGCATCGGCCTGCTTAACCCTAGCAACGCTTTCGTCCCGTTCTATACGACCAAGCCAGGAGGTTCCGGCATCGGCCTGGTCTTGTCACAGCAGATCGCCGAGGTGCATGGCGGTTCCATCGAGCTTACCAACCGGCAAAATGGCCGCGGATGCCTTGTGAGGGTCGTTCTCCCGCATCAAGACGGGCAGTTCACTTAGGGCTGCTTCGCTGGTTTCTCGACGGCGGTACCTGGGTCAGGGAGTTTGTCTTTCTCCTGATATTTCACGAGCATTGAAATCCTGCGGTTGGAAGCGTCGCTCGGGTTCTGCGGGTTGCGCAGGTGTTGGGCGGCGGAGCCGCGCACCTCAACTACCTGGTCCTCACGCAAGCCGTTCTGCATCATCAGCCGGCGGCTGGCATTAGCGCGATCGGCGGAGAGCTCCCAGTTGCTGTAGTTGGCCAGCCCTGTGTACGGCCGTGCGTCGGTGTGCCCTTCCAGCGAGACTCTGTTGGGCAGCTTGCCAATTTCGTTCGCGATTGCAATCATGAGTTCCCGGCCGTATGCGGTTGGTTCGGGACGCCCACTCTCAAAAAACGTGCCTTTCTCCGACTCCATCAACTCGATGAGCAACCCTTCGGACGTGACCGTGATTTCGATGTGGCTCTTCAGCTTGTCGAAGTCGGTGGCCTGGCGAATGGCAGTTTGCAGTTCCTCCTTAATTTTTGCCATGTTGTCTTTAGAAACGGTGGCTTGGTTACCCCGGCCCGCCTGGGTGGCGCCCGCCATCTTGCCTGTCCCTGTGGGATCCTTGAAATATCCTCCAACCGCTTCCTGGATTTTCTTGCTCGAGTTCATGAGCCACAGCACGATGAACAGGGCCATCATCGCGGTGACAAAATCGGCATAGGCTACTTTCCATGCGCCTCCGTGGTGACCGCCGTGACCGGCGCTGCGCTTGATGATGATGGGCTGGCTGGTTGTGGCCATGCGATTCCACCTGTCAGGATGCGGCGGCGGGCTGAGCTGCACCCGCCGATTCGGCCGGGGGAGCAGCTTCGGAGCCTGGCCCCGTTGCCGCCACCGACCGCTTGCAGTTGGCTTCGAATTCCTGAAACGACGGACGCACGTGGCCGGGAACCGCTCTGCGTCCCATTTCTGCAGCCAGCAGCGGAGACGTGCCTTTCATGAACGCGATCATGGCCACTCTCAGCACGTGCCAATACTCGTGCTGCTCGTGTGCCAGCTTGGCGAGGTTGGCCGCAAGCGGACCAATGAACCCATAGCACAGCAAAATGCCCAGAAATGTCCCCACCAGCGCCGCTGCTACCTTCTTTCCGATTTCTTCCGGAGGCCCGCCCAGCGCGCTCATGGTCATCACCACGCCCAGGACGGCGGCCACAATCCCGAGACCAGGCAAAGAATCGGCCATGCTGCTGAGCGCAGTTACCGGCAGCGTGGCCTCATGCGCATGGACGTCCAGGTCAGCTTCGATCATCTGGTCAACGTCAAACGGCTCAACCCCGCCCATGATTGCCATGCGCATGGTGTCGCAAACGAAATCGCGCGTCTCGTGGTCTTTCAGGAAGTTGGGGTAGTTGGAGAAAAACTTGCTCTCCATCGGGACTTCAACGTCGTTCTCTACCGCCGCCGGCCCGTCGTGCCGAATCTTGCCGAAGAGGTCGTACATCATCTTCAGGGCGTCGAGATACCGCTGCTTGCTGAATTTCGATCCGCTGAGCACCTGCATCAGGCCGCTGACGACGCCCTTAAGCGTGTGCAACGGGTTGGCCACCAGCAAGGTTCCGATGGCGGCGCCGAGGATGATGATTAGCTCCGAAGGCTGCATGAGCACGCGGATGGGCCCGTGCTCCATGAGGAACCCGCCGATGACAGCCGCGAGCACCACCAGCATTCCGATAATCGCGAACATGTTTGCCGGTCCTGCAGGCGGCGGCCTCGGGGGTACGCAGCCTTCCACTGTTCCTATCGGCGGGGTGAAGAAAACCTTGCGTCGGAATGGGAGTGCTGGATTGGAACTGGTTCCCGCGCCTTGGGTCTAAGCCGGCAACGACTTGCTGCTCAGTCCCTATCTGAACCGGCAAGCGCGCGATCAATGGAGAGAGCGCCCGAGTGCACCAAACTGCTGCCGGTGTTCGGTTTTCATTTCGGCCCGCAGATCCAGGTTTACTATCTGATTGCGGGATGGTGCCTCCTGTGCATGGTCGCGATGTA
>JBKQKT010000546.1:0-5301 GCA_052147365.1 Candidatus Korobacteraceae bacterium
CCGACGAAGCGCACAGGGGCGCATTAATCATGCTTCACGAGCCGAAGGGTCAGACTGCCGGTTGCGAGTTGAAGGTCGACGCGCTGCTAGTTGCCCAAATCTCGCGGCGGCGCTGAGTGGGCGGCGCGAATCACGGCATCAAACGGCGGCTTGGGCTGGCCGGCGCGATCGAAGAGCAGCGGGTAGTTGGTTCTGCCCTTGACGGGCCAATTGTTCAGCCAGGAGTCTCCGTCGGTCACACCCCAGAACGTCACTCGCGCGATGACGCCGCGGTGCTTGAGAAACACGCCGAACAGACCGGCGTAGCGCTGCGCCAGCGCTTGCTGCACCGCATCCGGCAAACCCTTGGCGTAAGGATTCAACTTGGGCTGCAGTTCGGCGGAGAGCGTGACGTCTGCGCCCATGTATTGAAAAGCGAGAGGCAACACGTCCACGTCGAGTTCCGTAATCATGACTTTGAGGCCGAGATTGCCGAATGCGGTGATGGCTGCATCCACCTGCTCGTTGGAAGGCGAGTCCATGTGGTAGTGCCCTTGAATCCCGACGCCCGAGATCGGAACACCTTGGGCCTGAAGTTTCCTGAGCAGCTCAAGAGCGCCCTTGAGCTTGGCTTCGTTCTCCAAGTTGTAATCGTTGTAATAGAGCTCGGCCTGGGGATCGGCTTCATGCGCGAATTGGAACGCCTTGGCGATGTAGTCCTCGCCGATGATTTTCAGCCAAGGCGTTTGGCGCAACGTACCGTCTTCCTCGAGGGCTTCGTTGACGACGTCCCAGCCGTTGATGCGGCCTTTGTAGCGGCCCACAACGGTGTGGATGTGGTCTTGCATGCGCTTTAGCAGCGTTTCCCGGTCCGCGGGATTGCCTTTGTCATCCTGAAAAACCCACGCGGGCGTCTGGTTGTGCCACACCAGCGTGTGGCCGACGATAAACATGCGGTTCTTCTCACTAAACGCAACGTAGCGATCGGGCAACTCAAAACTGTAGCTGCCCGGCTGGGGGTGGACTTGTTCCCACTTCAAGACATTCTCCGGGGTCGTCGTGTTGAACTGCGCTTTGACGAGCGCGGCGCCGCGAGCGTCTTGCTCGGTGAACTGGCCCGGGTTGAGCGCGGCACCGATGAGGAAAGAGCCCTTGAAGGCGTCCTTAAGAGAGGGCACCTGAGCGCCGGTAGACATGCCAGTGATTAGGAGAATGGCCAGGCACGAGAATCCTGCGAATGCCGCGCGAAGAGGCTGCCTGGCGAAGTGGCAGCCAATGGCCTTCATGATGCGTATCCCTTCCGGCGCTCGATCAAGTCGTTGGCAATCGATTGGTTCTTCTCGCGCGTCAGCGGATAGAAGAATAGGCACGCCGCGGCGGCGAAGAAGCAGAGGCTCGCGTAAAAACTCGCCGTCAGAAGAATGCCTGTCTGCGTCCGTGCGGTCTGTGTGGCAGCCCCGGACACCAGGCCATAGGCCGACAGCAGCCATCCAGCGATGGCGCCGCCGAGGGCCAAACCCGCCCACAGGGCGAACACCACGGCCGCGGTGACCGTGCCGCTGGCGCGGCGTCCGGTCTTCCATTCGCCGTAATCAGCAACGTCGCCCATCATCGCCCATAGGATCGGGCCCGACAGTCCGAACGAGAACTGGCGAAGCACTTCCGCGGCGATGATGATGTAAGTGGCGTGCGGCGGGATCACATACAGCGCCGCGTTGAAGACACCCGTCAGGATCATGCTGGCGATGAAGAGCTGACGCTTGCCCACCCGGACAGACACGGCTGTGGAGAAAGCAACACCCAAGAGCAGTGCCGCGAGTCCGAAACCGTTGAACCAAGCGAAGAGGTTAACATTGCCTGCGACAAATCTGAAGTAGGGCAGCATGACATTGCCACGCACCAGAATCGCCGTGAAGTAGAACAAGGTGACCAGAAACAGCGCGACCCAGGGCCTATTGCCGAAGAGGTCCGCGAGATCCTGGCCGAGCGAGGTCTTCTGCTGCGGATTAGGCTGGATGCGCTCTTTCGTCGTGAAGAAGGCGATGATGAAAAAAACCATGCTGAGGACCGACAGCAGCCCCATGGTGAACTGATAGCCGAGCGCGTCATTGCCTCTGCCGAAGAATTTGACCATGGGGATGGCGAGGCTCGCGATGATGAAGCCGGCGCTATTGGCGGCGATCTGGCGATACGAGGAGATGCTGGTGCGCTCGTCGGGATCCTCGGTCATGACCGCCGTCAGCGCCGCGTACGGCACGTTGTTGACTGTGTAGATCACGCGCAGAAGAATGTAAGTGGTCCAAGCATAGATGATCTTAGCGCCCAGGCTGAGGTGAGGAGTGGTGAAAGTCAGGACACTGATGACGCAAAATGGCACGGCTGTCCAGAGCAACCATGGCCGGAATTTGCCCCACCTTGTAGTGGTTCGATCCGCGATCATGCCCATCACGGGATTGAAACACGCGACACCCAGCCCCACGACGAGGAAGAGGGTCCCTGCCTGGGCAGCGGTCAGGCCGAAGGTATGGGTATAGAAGTCCAGTTGCAGGGCCAGCATGGCCTGGAAAATGAAGTTTGCGGCCATGTCGCCGAGGCTGTAGCCGATTTTTTCTTTGACAGAAAGTCTTTCAGTGGCTTGAGTCATGTGCGACTTCCTCTCTAAGGCGTTCACGCCTTGACCTGCAAAATCACTTTCTGTAAATCGGTGTCGCGCGAAGAATTGCCCACCAGGATGGCGAACTCGCCGGGTTCGACCACGTAGTTCATGTTCACGTCGTAAAACGCCAGGTGCTCCGGAGTGATGTCCAATGCGACGGTCTTTGTTTCGCCGGGGCGCAAGGAGACTTTCTGGAAGCCCTTCAGCTCCTTGATAGGCCGCGTCACCGAACTCACCAAATCGCGGATGTACATTTGCACGACTTCGGTTCCCTCGCGCTGGCCCGTGTTCGTGACGTCCGCCAGGACGCGCGTGGATTCGTTGCGCCGGATGGCCTTCTTCGCCAGACGAACGTTCTGGATGGCAAACGTGGTGTAACTCAGCCCGTAGCCGAACGCGTACAGCGGCGACACATCGTCAAACAGATAGCCGCGGCGCGCGGAGGGTTTGTAATTGTAGAAAACCGGCAGATGACCGGCCGAACGCGGGAAACTGATGGGCAGCTTTCCGCCCGGATTGCAATCGCCGAACAGAACGTCGGCAACGGCGCGGCCAGTCTCCTGACCGAGGTACCAGCACTCGAAGACCGCCGGAACATTCTGGCTGACGTAATTGATCGAGAGTGGCCGGCCATTAAACAGGAAAACCACGACCGGTTTGCCCAGCGCGACCATGGCTTTGACGAGTTCTTCTTGCCGACCGATCAGGTCGAGGCTCGTGCGGTCGCCCATGTGGTTCAATCCCCAGGCTTCGCGCGAGGTCTGTTCGTTGCCGCCGATGGCCAGCACGATCACGTCCGCCCGCTTGGCGACCTCCACGGCTTCCGCGACCTGCTTGCGGTCTTCGTCAGGATTGCTGGGCACGACTTCGTCCTGGTTCCAGTTGCCGCCGATGGTAATCTTGCAGCCCTCGCTGTAGAGCACTTTGGCGCGGCCGGCGATCTTGGCCTTAATGCCATCGAAAACGGTAACCTCCTGCTTGGGCACGCCGCTGTAGCCGCCGAGCAGACTGCGCTGGGCGTTCGGGCCAATGACCGCAATCGTCTTGAGGCGGTTCAGGTCGAGCGGCACGGTATTGCCTTCGTTCCGGAGCAGGGTAATCGCTTCACGTGCTGCGCGGAGAGCGCGCTCCCGATGGGCCTCGGAACCCACCACGCGGTCGGCTTCATCGGGGTTGACGTACGGATCGTCAAACAGCCCCATCTCGAATTTCCAAAACAGCATGGGGGCGACAAGCTCATCGAGTTGGGACTCCTTCAGCACGCGCTTGCGTACGAGTTCGACGAGATGCAGATAACAGTCCGGGTCCGGCAATTCGATATTGACGCCGGCCTGAACCGCCAGGGCGCACGATTCCTTCTTGTCCTTGGCCACGAAGTGGCCGTGGGTATCGGGACGGTAGCCCAATTCCCAAATCGCAAAATAATCCGAGACGATGAAGCCTTTGAAGCCCCATTCCTTGCGCAGGACGTCCTGGAGAAGCCACTTATTCGCGTGCGACGGAACACCATCGAGCTCGTTGTAGGAAGCCATGACGCTGATGGCCCCGCCCTTTTTCAGCGCTTCCTTGAAGGTATAGAGGAAGGTCTCGCGAAGCACGCGCAAGGAGACATTCGCCGGAGCGCAGTTCATCCCCGATTCCGGCTGGCCATGCCCGGCAAGATGTTTCAAGGTGGCAATCATGTGCTTTTTGTCGCGGAACTTGGCGTCACCTTGAAACCCGCGCACTGCCGCGATGCCCATCCGCGAGACCAGGTAAGGGTCTTCGCCATAGGTCTCTTCGACGCGGCCCCAACGCGGCTCGCGCGCCACGTCAACCACCGGTGTAAGCGCCTGATGGGCTCCGCGCGAGCGCGCTTCTTCCGCGGTCATGGTGAAAAGCGATTCAACCAGTTCCGGATCGAACGTCCCGCCTAGAGCGATGGGCTGTGGAAAGCTCGTGCCGCCGGGGGCCGCGTGTCCGTGCAGACATTCCTCGTGAAAAAACACGGGAATTCCCAGGCGGCTGTTCTCGATAAAAAACTTCTGAATCGCATTGGTGAGTTCCGCCATGCCGCGCGCGTCCTTGCCTTTGCCCGCATCGCTGGGGCGGCCCACTTGGCCAAGCCCGTGTCTTTTCCTGAAGGCCGTTTGGGCTTTTTGAAGATCGAAATTGCCGTCGGCATCCACCAGCGTCTGGGCCTTCTGCATCCAGATGCAGAGCATCTGCGCGGCCTTCTCTTCCAGCGTCATACGAGACAATAGGTCCTTTACGCGTTTTGCGGAGGGTAATCCGGGGTTTTTGTAAGGCAACGTTTTCGCTTTTTCATTCCCGCTCTTGTTGGCGGCAGTTCGCATTGTCTTTTTCATGCGCGCTACTCCTTCTCACAAACTGGTGGAACGATTGCCCGTTTCGTGCTCTTTAGTCTGACCGCGGCACAGGAAGTTTGGGAGCACGGCCAATCATCTATCCGCCGCTCATTCGCAAGCTCTTTCACGGGCAAAAGGCCCGCGGCAGAGGAACCTTCGAGGCGGAATTGGGTCAAAGACGACTTCGAAAAATCGCAGGTACTATATCACCGATGCTCCAGATTGGAATGTGATGAGCGTACATTTCGTGAGAAGAATAACGATATCCCAATGCCAGGGGCGCCGGTCGGGGAGGGCAACGGAACTGGCTGGTGGAGG
>JBKQKT010000547.1:0-3676 GCA_052147365.1 Candidatus Korobacteraceae bacterium
ATCCGGGAGCGGGACAAGGCCCGGGAGAAGTTCCGACAAGCTCAGGCTCGACTCGCGCAGGCCAAGGAACAGCTCAGGAAGAGCCAGGAGCAATTGGAAAGCTAGATCCGTTTGCAGCCGGCTCAGACCGCAGATTGCCGGTGCGCTATGCTCCTTTTCCTCACGCTGCCATCCTGAGGCAGGGCTCCGCGCGTTTTTTCCGACCTTCATTTTTGCGCAAGCTTGCCTGGTGCCCAGTCTGGACGTGCGCACAAATCGGGTATAAAGTGCCGAAATCAAGGACGAGCGTCAGCGGTGACATTTGTAAAGGAGACGTTCATGACAAGCCCCGGCCAACTACCCACATCAAGGTTGCGCAACAGTCCGCTGCAGACGTCAGCTTTCGCAAGGAAGCTGCTTCTCGCGCTGACGATGCTCACCATGCCATCGGCGCACGCACAAAAGCTCACCCTGCTGCACACTTTCTCCGGGCCCGACGGGCTGTCCCCGTACAGCGGCGTGATCATGGATCGCGCGGGGAATCTCTATGGCACGACTTACGGCGGCGGCTCGAGTGGACTTGGAACGGTTTATCAGCTCAAGCGCCACGGATCCAGCTACATCCACAACCAGCTCCACGCGTTCACCGGGGGCAACGACGGTCAGCAACCTCTCGGCGGCGTGATCTTCGGGCCCGACGGGGCTCTCTACGGCACAACCTCCGGAGGCGAAGTCACTGCAGGAACCATTTTCACCTTGAGACCGCCGGCTACCGCTTGCCACACCGCACTCTGTCCCTGGACGGAGCCTCTGGTTTATGACGTGCTTGTTTTCAACGGAGTCCAGCCAACCTATGGGCAAGTCGCGTTCGATCAGTCCGGCAATATCTATGGGACGACAGCCTTCGGCGGAAACGAATATGGCGACGTTTACGAGCTCAGCCGTTCGGTCGACGGTTGGACCGGCAAGGAGCTTTATGTTTTTGGAGACCCTGACGCAATGTACCCCGCTCATAACGTAGTGCTCGACAGCGCGGGAAATCTATACGGCACGACTGACGAGGGTGGAACTGATGATGAAGGCACTGTGTTCGAATTAGTACCCTCCGGGTCAGGATGGTCGGAGAGAATCCTCGCCAGCTTTGGCGCAGCCGACACGGGCATAGGCGGTTTTCCTGTGGCGGGGCTCATTATGGATGGGGCGGGCAATTTCTACGGAGCCACTGCAGGGGATAACACGACAGCATCCGTCTTCGAGCTGTCACCCTCCGGCAGCAGTTGGCGGATCACCGCGCTGCACTCCTTTGCGACTTCTGGTAACTCCGTAGGTCCCTTCGGCAACCTTGTCATGGACAGCAACGGAAATCTGTACGGCACCACGATGTCTTTAGGCGCATACGGTATGGGCAACATCTTCAAGCTAAGTCCATCGGGGAACGCATGGACCTATACAGACCTGTACGACTTCAGCAACAGCGGCGACGGCGAATACCCGACAGGCGACCTAATCATCGACAGCGAAGGCAATCTCTATGGAACGAACCTGGGCGAGAGCGGGCATGGCGTCGTCTGGGAGCTGACACCCGGTGGCCCGAAGTAGCCCAACCGAAGGGTGACCTGAACCAGGAGCCATTTTCTCACCAGAAGGAATTACCGGCCTCTGGCGCCTTCTACTCAGATGTGTCACTTCGGTGCACGGTAACTCGTTTGTTTCGCCCAAAGCCTACCGCCCAACCTCTTGGCACAAGAAATGCCTCTAATATTCTGAACGCCGTTGGAGGTGTTCCGATGCCGTACCTACGCCTGTATTCGCGGAATGTGCCAATCGAGCAGAAACGTGTCATAGGCCAGAAGCTTATCGAGATTACGCTGCACACATTTCACCTTCGCCCCGAGGAACGCAATCGGACCACGATCCAGTTCATCCCGCCACCTCAGGTGAGCGGAGCCGGTGGCGCCGAGCTGGCAATTCCCCGCGGTGCAGATTTCATGCTCGAAGTAATGGCCCATCATATAACCGATGCAGAAAAGACTGCCTTTGCCGAAGAAGCCGCTACCATGCTGGCCCCGCTGTTGCCCGCGAAAGCGAGGAGCCCAATCGCCCGTCTGCTGGGAATCAAAGCCTCCCGAGCTCCTCAAATAGCCCTTCAATTCGACGAACTCAGCCCGGCAATTAGCGACCCGGTAGTGATGGATGATACAGAGCTCCGGGCAGCATAATCGGCGCCGCGTCGCGCCTTAAGCGAGAAAACTCGCCATTGACCGGCCAACCGCTGGCGGTGACAGCCCTATCTAACAGTCAGCAATAAACGCCTACGAGATTGCGGTGCCCGCTCTGAGGATTATCCGGCGCTCTTCGGCGGAGGGGGCGGCGGCGCGCCCCATGGAAGTGAGGTCTTCCCATGCTTGAGATGATGATGAAGTGCGTTTCCGGGGCTGTTTTTCTTGGCAGTCTGTTTTGGTGTCCAAGTGGCGATTGCGTGGCGCTGCTTCTCATCATCTGGGTCGCAGCCATCGGGGTACTGGTTTATTCGAACCTGGCGGACCAGTTCCTCTGGATACCGATTCTTCTCGCGCTTACAGGCGTGTTCGGCTTGATCTTTGTACTCGCGATTCCTGCCAACGTGACTCTGGCGGCCGATGAGGCCACTCTGGTGATGTTTGTCGCTTCGCTGGCACTATTTAAGAAGAAGTCGCGGTTCTCGATGGGATCAAGATCTCGTTTTGAGGATTTCCGCTGACGTCCTGCAAGTCCCGCCTTTCCAGATATCAAATTCACCGACTTTTCACCCACTCTCCTCTCCCGCTCGGCAAACCTACCTCAGCACGGTTCACCAACCTTTGGATTGCTCTAGAGCAATTTCGGAGGTGGTGTATCCAGCACGCTCTACCGGGGCACACCAAACCTCGGAACTCCTATAGCAAGGTTGCGAAAGCAGCTCTAGGAACATTCCCTAACTTTCTGTTCTCTGCGCCTCTGTGGTGAACCCGGCAGGCGCTGCACGCTCAGCCGCGAACTGCAGGACAGCGATGAGCTGTTGCAGCGTGATTTCGAAGACTTCCGCAACCTCCAGAAACGGGTGGCCCTCGGCAACCGCATGGAGGATCTCAGCCAGCGGCGTGTCGGTTCCGCGAACCACCCAGATTCTGCCGCTTTTCCCTTGCGCGCTTTCCACCGCCGGACATTTCGACCAATCCACCTGCGCCGCTTGGCGTAGCCACGCCCGCGAAGGTCTTTCCGGATTGAGAGCGGCTCCGGCGGCAGGTGCAGAAGCCGGCTTCCGTTGGGTTGGCCGTCGCCCTTGTCTGGGCGTCGCGTTGCGCCTGGGCTGGCCAGCAATCGCGCCCCGCGCCAGATCGGCGGGACGCGCCCGCGATTGAAGCTGGAACTCCCAGGCTTGGAACGCGTGCAGGGTGGCTTGCCGCAGGGTCAGGCCCTGACTTACAGCCAGGGTCTTGATGTGGCGCTTCTCCGCCTCGGTTAATTGAACTTGAAGCAGATTGGTATTGTGTGTTCGCATATCAGCCTTTATGACCTTTATGTACAGTATGACACATACTTGTATGTACAGTATGACACGTTTTGGCTTGGAATGGCGATTTTTCCTATCTAAGTCCTTATCTTACTATTGGGTACATATAAATCATTTGGAATCTATTGCTTGCAGTCAACCGTTGCTAAGGGCAATAATATGCTT
>JBKQKT010000548.1:0-4485 GCA_052147365.1 Candidatus Korobacteraceae bacterium
GCTTGCGAAGGGCTGTGGCGGTCCGCTCCTTTCTTTGTTTATGTAGGGGCCGGTCCCGCTCTGCGGGACCGGTTCTTGGGTTTCTTCCGCCTTCCTCTCTTCTCGTCATTCCGAGCAGAATGTCGGCGCGCCGACAATTTCACGTAACGAAGTAGTCAACACGGTCAAAGAAAACAAAGAGGTTAAAGGAGAACAGATCTGATTCGAGGCACCCCCTACCCCCTGTTTTTGCGTAAGTGCGGGAATGATTGGACTTACGGGCGAATGCCTCGGATGTGCGGGAATAGTTGGACTTAGCATGCGAAAAAGCGAAGGGAAGGCAAAGGGCAAGGGAATGGGGCGGTCCGCTCCTCCCCTTGCTATCATCCCGCCTTCCCCTGCTGTCATCCCGATCCCGCGACTGCGGGAGAGGGATCTGCTTTTCTCTTGCCTCCTGATCGCTGGTCGCTGATAACTCTCTCTCCGGTAGTGGCCGGTCCCGCCGCGCGGGACCGGTTCTTTCTCTTGCTTCCTGATCGCTGGTCGCTGATCGCTGATAACTCTCTACGCGCGGAGCGCAGGCGGGCTTGTGCCGAATATTCACAACGCATGATACCACACTATTTACCAACTGTTTATAGATATTGTGAGGTACTAGACCCGAAGCCGGTACGAGGAGACTGGCGGCGCTGGAAAAACCGTCAAAATATGCACCCCTTACAATCCAAGCCCGAAGCCTGCTGCCCCCGAGGCCCCCACTGTGCGCTGAAGCTGCGCTACCCTCCGGAAAAGGTACACTGTGGCGCACGCAATTCTGCGAGAATGCAGATTATGGCTACTCAATCACTGAGTCTTTTGTCCGGAGAGGAAATCAAGTCACTTAAGCTGGTAGAGGACAGCACTGACGAAAACCTCTATCGCGCATCCACGTACGATCTGTCCATCGGAGACATCATCCCAGCGGGACCCGCATCTGGAAGCTCCGACTACAACCTCCCGCCTGGCGGCACGATCCGGGTAGTATCCAAGGAGTTGTTGAAGTTGCCAAATGACATCACGGGACACGCTTTATTGAAGAATGAACTCTGCAGGAAAGGGGTGGTCGCCATAAATATCGGCGTCATCGACCCTGGCTTCCAAGGTCCACTCTCGAGCATTCTAATTAACTTTGGTCGAGGGGATTTTGTAGTGAAGCAAGGAGCCCCATTTCTGCGCATTAGCTTCCACCGTTGCCCCGCGTCGCCAAAGGCTGATAAATCAGCAAAATATAATCGACACCAATACGTTTCAAACGTCAAGGACGAAGTCGCCGCATACATGGCCCCGACCTTTTTGAACATGGAAGCAACAGCAAAGAAAGCCGCTGAGACAGCATTTGTGTCATTTAAGGAAGCGCTAGTTGTATGGGCCACCTTGGTGGCCGTTTTACTCGCCCTGTTGGCGATATTCGCCCCGTTGGGTGCCTCCTATGTGGACAGGTACGTAGTAGCGCGCGAACAACGCGAACTTCAGTTGGAACAGAGGGTACAGAAGAAAGTCGAGGAACGATACGAAGCTCGTCTCAAGGCACTCTCTGACCAGGTTGAAGAACTGAAGCGAAATACGGCGGAAAAGTCGGGTCACGGAAAACCATCTTCAGGAAAACAGTAACGCCATGGGACCCGCTCATCGCTAAGGATTCATGGCGATGGCACACAACGAGGCACGCAGGTCAGAATGTGTTCATCGGGCCCTTGGGGCGGTAACACATTAGTGGGATACCCGATTGATGCTTTTCCGATGCTAAATGCACGGGTGGTTTCCAACCATCCTCAGCCGGAGTCAAGGAGCGATTCGGAGAACTTTGACTAAGCCACCTGTCCCGAGTGAAGAGATAATTGCTCCGAATTTGATTGGTTTTGGTAACCTCTTCCTGGGGTCATCACTTGCCGAAAAACGTCAGCAAGCCCGGGAAGATCCATCTCCAAATTGTAGAGGTGTTAAAACGCTTTCCTGAAGGGGCAACGGGCGGCACCATCCGCCTGGAGTTGGAAAAGGAAGGACTTCGGCCTGAAGATCAAACTCATTTGGACCGGCGTAAAAGAGACCTAAAGAAATGGTACATCATCAAAAAGATCAAAGGCATTCAAGAAGTGGACGGCAAGAAGCGAACTGTCATCTTTTATAAGTATGCTGGAGAACGCACAAGAGTATTAGACGAAGGTCAAATTAGTCAGAAAATGCGAGCCGAAGTCATTCATGCGGCGCACGGGCAGTGCCAGATGTGCGGGAGGACGATAGCGAAGCACTCGATCACTCTCGTTGTTGACCATAAAAAACCGCGCGACTGGGGTGGCGCGAACGACAGAGAGAACTTGTGGGCGATTTGCGAAGAGTGTAATGCAGGGAAGAAGTCCTTCTTCACATCTCTAAACGCGTCGCCGGAATTGATGCGCAAAGTACTCGGGCACGAGAGTGTCCACGTCCGGATTGGAGAATTATTGAAGACCGTCGGCGTGGGAAAACGGACGCCCTCTGCGCTAATAGAAGTAGTAGCCGATCAGGATGACTGGCAGAAGCGATTGAGGGAGCTAAGGTATCCAGTCATAGGATGGGAAATTGAGACGCACGGGTATAAAGCAGCCTCTGGGAGAAAGCAGGTTGACTATATTCTTCTAAGTTTCAAGCCATGGCCAGAGGATCCAACTGGAACAATCAGAAAGTTTGAGAAGGAGCGAGAGAGGAAGAACAGAGGGGGCTGATCGCTACCGGGGTCCGAGGAAATGCCCTAGTCTGCTCCGAAGTTTGGCTATATTGGATTGCGTCACTTCACACTCCCAAATTACGAAGACTCTCCACCCAAGTTCCCGGAGACACTTCAGATTTCGCTTATCCCGCTGAACGTTCCTACGAAGCTTAGGCCCCCAATACCCGGCTCGGGATTTTGGTATGTGGGAATCGACGCAACCGACGTGGCGATGCCAAAAGCAGCCCCGCACATCGACAATTTTCTTTCGACGAGGGAAAACCAAATCCGGCTTACCGGGAAGGGTCGACCGGTGAAGTCGAAATCGATAGCCCATCGCGTGCAGGAGGCGACGTACAGCCATCTCAGGCTTGGTGTCCTTGCTGCGGATTTGGCGCATATTTTGGCTGCGCCTAGCTCTGGACAAGAGGTCGACCACCGTGAGAATCCCAAAACGTCTATCCAGCTACACTGAATCGCTTCTGTGAAACGGATAGGCAGGTTCTAAGGCTGAGGGCTATTGCGCGGGCGAAGGGTGGGGGGAACGCATTGCCCACTTGCCGGTAAGTTTGAGTCTTCGTGCCGACAAACTGCCATTCATCGGGGAATCCTTGGATTCTCGCAACCATTCGTACCGTTAGACGAGGCATGCCGACGAAGTCTCGCGTAGGAGGCTCATTTGCAATCCCCAGACCATCGACCCCCAGCGAAGCCCATGCCTTCCGTGCCCTAGTTGGCCCGAGATCAGGTCCACCGTGTTTGAGTGAGCCGCCGACGATGGTTGGAGCGATCTCATCGGCTAGTGCACACCATTTTTTAGCACCCTTCCATCCGTTCGCCGAAATCAAATCATATAAGAGTTCACCCACCGTTTTTGGCTGTAGAACCGACTCCTCGGGCCAAGAAAAACAGCTTGCGAATTCCCTTTTGAGGGCCACGAATACAACCCTCGGTCTCAGTTGAGGAACGCCGAAATCCGATGCGTTCATGAGCTTCCAGCCTGGCACGTAGCCGAGTTTTTTCAACTCGCCCGCGACAAACTGGCGGTAATCATGAAAAACGGCATCAAGAATACCCCTCACATTTTCGATCATGACTGCCCGTGGACGAATCTGATCAACCAGACGCACCATCGCGGGGAACAGATTTCGTTCATCCTCTGTGCCTAGTTGCTTCCCAGCGACGGAGAACGGCGGGCAAGGCAGCCCGCCGGAGACAATGTCTACCCCTCGGAACTCTCTACCATCGAATTTGTTTAGGTCCTGCTGGAGAACGTTCCAGTTCGGCCGGTTCGATCTAAGTGTCGAACAAGCGTGCTTGTCTAACTCCACCAAGCAAGCGTGCTCTATACGCGCCTGGTCAAAGCCGAGCGCCTGTCCTCCCGCACCAGCACATAATTCAAGAGCCGTTAGGCCACTTTTCTTTTTCGCTGTCGCGATGCTGATGGAATGCGGACCACTTAGCCACGGATTGTCGGGCGTGAGCTTCATCTCGGGAAAGAGAAATGGCTGCCTTTTGATACGATTCCTCATCTGTCCGTTCCGGTCATCATGGATATTAGCATTTTCCACCGGTCCAATTGCTGTCGGTTTTTTCGTTTCGGTCCTAGTCACTTCCCGAAGCGGGAAACGGGACCCCGTTGCGGCTAAAATTCCGAGGGCTTCTTGTGGTCGCGGACTTGTTGATAACTCACCGCGAGGAGTTGCCCCCTCTTCATGCTAGTGGTGACAACAGGTTCCGAATCCAGTTGACCGAAAACGAGTTGTTGCTCGTCGTCACTA
>JBKQKT010000549.1:0-6143 GCA_052147365.1 Candidatus Korobacteraceae bacterium
GCGCGGCTGCAACGTGCGGAATATGAATCCGGAAAAAGCCGAAGGACTCAGTCCCGAGTTACAGGCCGCACTGCAGCCGTTGCTGGTGGCACTGGAATCGCTGAGCGAGCAAATCGCGGAGTACAACCAACGGATCGAGCATCTGGCGCTGGGGAGTTATCCGCAGGTGGCACTGCTGAAACAGATCAAGGGGGTGGGCACACTGATCGCTCTCGAGAAAGACGCCTCCACACTGAGTATCAGCGCGATGACGGCACCGATGAGGTGACGAGTGTCCATAAAGCCAGTCGGTGATTGATGTTAAGAGGCCTTGCGCCCAAAACGTCGCGGTGTTACGACAGCTGACGCCAGGGAGTGACCTTGAAAACTTGAAACCGCATGCTACAACGCCACGGGTATCACAATGCTCGCTATGCGAGCTGCCTTTTCATCGTCGTTGTTGCGTCGACGCATCTTGCAAGGCTTGCGCTCTGATAGACGCCAGCGGGTAGAACTTGCCGCCGAGCACAACTGCGTGAATTTTGCGGGTGTGGCTGATGTCTTCGAGCGGATTCATGTCGAGCAATACCAGATCCGCCACCCGACCCACCTGAATCGTTCCATACGTATCCGTTTTGCCCAGGAACTTTGCAGGGTTCAGCGTGGCAGCCTGCAACGCCTCCAGCGGACTAAAACCCGCTTCCACCAGCAGCGCTAACTCATTGTGCAGATCGACCCCTGGCACCATCCCCCAATCCGAGAAATCCGAGCCGGCCATGATCTGTACACCAGCCTTGTGCATCATCCGGACAAGTTCGATTTGCTTTTCGTGAACCTCCAGCCGCGGTTTCAGCGATTCGGGATCATTACTCCATAGCACGAACCCTCGTTCATAGGCGACGAGAGTCGGCACGTACCAGGTTCCATTTTTCGCGAAGCGTTGAAAGAGTTCCTGCCCGGCCGACCCTAGATTTTCGTCCACCGCTTGTTCGACGGTCTTGGCCGTTGCTCCTTTGCGCCAAAGGGCACTCTCATTGATGGTTTCGATGTGTTCCAGGCTAGCCACACCAGCATCAGATGCCTCAGCGGAACTCACGCCCCTGGGCAGGTGCACAGCAACCGGTATGTGTTCCTTGCGAGCCTCATCCATCAGCGCAAAGAACGCCTCGGGCGGCAGCGCATTGTGAACCTTGATGAAATCCACGCCCTTGGCCTTAAGATCGTGCACAGCCTGCCGAGCCTCTTCCGGGGTGCGCACGGTCAGTCGATTCGATACTCCCTCTTTCGGCCCATCCACGAAAGGACCAGCGCGAATGATGTGAGGACCTACGCGCATCCCACTGTCAATCTCTGATCGCCAGCGGTCGATTTGAGCGAGATCTCCGCCCATATCGCGTACGCCCGTCACTCCGTTCATGATGAGCAGAGGGAAAGCGTCTTCCGTGGCATCGGTCAGGTGGCCGTGCATGTCCCAGAGCCCGGGGATCAAGAACTTGCCATTCGCGTCAACCACGCGAGCACCGGCGGGAATTGTGACGATTTCACTCGGGCCGACTGCGCTGATGAGACGACCGGTCACCACAACCGTTGAATTCGGCCTGGCGGCTGCCCCGGTGCAGTCGATGATGGTCACATGAGTTATCGCAATTGCATTGTTTGTCTGAGCGGATGCCGAAAGAGAGCAGAAAAGGAAAAAGGCGGGCAACCATGTATGCATACAGAATTGACGGGAATGGTCGGTGGACGTAAGCAGCGTTCCATAAAGCCAGTCGGCGATTGATGCTAACAGGCCTTTGCCTGCAAAACCGAGTCGACGGATGACGAGTGCAATCGGGATGTTTCGCCAATGGACAGTCTTCTCTTGGTTGGCGCAACCAAGCGTTAGCAGAAACCAGCGGGCCTAGGGCTTCAAGTCCAACGCCTTGAGCTGCTTTCGGGCGGTCCCGAAATTGCCCAGCTGGTAAACGGACGCGCTCGCGGGCGAGAACGTGAAGACATCAAACGTTTCGGCGAGCATTGCGTTCAGGTAATCAACGGGGGCAAGGCCGACGGTGACGTGCGGCAGGTAGTTCTTGCCGGAATGTTCCGGAACGAATACCCGGACGTAATTCAACGTCGCCTCGTTGACATCGGGTTCTTCGGGCGTGGTGGCGAACGCGGCAGCCGTGCCGGTTTCCACTGTAAAGGGGGCGACGGCGTCAATTAAATCCTGTTGCAGCTTGATCAATTCGGGGTTGAGCTCCACAACAATGCCCGCTCCTCCCAAGCCCGGAATCGATTTGTCCGTGAGGAAATAGTATCTAAATGCCTTCAGCTTGACGCGCGTCACATTACTACTGGAAAAAATCCTGCTGGCGGCGGCATACACCTTGTCAAGATCCGCAGTGCGGACATAGCGCATTAACGTCGATATGTGCGGAGTGTGCGAGGCGTCTAGTGCGAAACCTTTCGGAAAGACCTTGAGCAGGCGGGCATTTGCGGCTTCTGCGTGATCGATCATCGTTGCATCGGGGTCCAGCAAGATGTCGATGGCCGTGACCGGGCTTGGTACCGACATACAATCCTCCTCTTTTGATCTTGAAAAAATTGGGACTGCGTTCACGTTTCGAACGGGTAGATTCTCTTCCAATCCTGCTTCATGTCTACGACCGTCCAAGCCTTCGTCCTGGCTTCGTTCAGGGCTACATCCAGCTTGCCCAAGGTTGATATCTGGTAGGCATACTCGCGATTGGAATCCGTGTGATTTACCAGCAGCGCAAATCGAGATCCCGCGCCCGCGGTGGTCCACTGCAGCATCTGCAAATCGCCGTCCGAGTTGCCGAACGCGGCGATAGGCCTGCGTCCAATGTGCATATTGATCGCGACGGGCTTGCCGACGTTGTCGTCCATGAAATTCAATTCCGGCAGCCGGGTGAGCACCGGCCCGCCCGCGAGCATCTCGAACTTGGTTACGATGCTGCTGCCGATCACCTGCTCGGGAGGAATCCCGTAGACCTTGTCCGCAAAGACACGCATGAATTCGATTCCTCCGCCGGAGACGATGAAGGTTTTGAAACCGTTGGCGCGCAGGTAAGCGAGCAGCTCCAGCATGGGCTGGAAGATCAGTTCGGTGTATAGACGATTGAATTTCGGGTGCCTGGCCTTTGCGATCCACTCCTCTACGATCGTTGCGAACTCGTCCGTAGTCATGCCCGCGTGGGTCATCGTCGCAAGTTCCAGCAGGCCGCGAAGGCCTCCGGCGGCGACCGTTTTCATGTCGCCCTGCAGGACCGCAGCATAGAATGGCTTTTCTTTCCATTCAGGGTGTTGCGGAGCTAACGCCTTCAGGCGATCGAAGACGAACGCGAGCTGGAAATACGCGGGCATCTCAGTCCAGAGGGTGCCGTCGTTATCGAAGACCGCGATCCGTTCCTCGTGTTTGACGAAGTGAGCGCCGCCGGGAGTGGTTACTCCGCGGACAAAGTCTATGATGCTTTGCTTCGCCGAGCCTTCGTTCCATGAAGGAAGCGGAACATCACCTTGAGCGTGTTCAGATGCCGAGGTAGCGGGACTGAGAACAGTCGTCATGATCGGTCATTTTACTAGCATTTCCAGTGGGCTGAAGAGTAACCGTTGTTAACAGGCCTTATCACAAGCTTGCGCCTTCCATTCTCCTTTTTGAAGGTCAATGAGTGATGACGCGATGTTTCGCCAATCAACGAACTGAGGGAACGTTGGCGGGATCCACTGCTTCTGCTCGGATGGAATGAGCAAGACAGGATTAACATGGGATTGGTCTAAGTCGATAACTGGGTTGCTTCATCTTCGGGCATTCGTTGATCCTGGCGTCTTCGCTTCACGCGCCCGCGTGATGCAAGGGCCGCGAACACGTAGGCACCGGCAAGCGCGCCAAAGCCCTTCCAGACGTTGGTCCACGTTACCTCGCCGCCGATCAGCTTCAAGAGATGCTCAGCGGCAAGGTAAACATGCAGGACTGCGATGCCCACAGCCGTGAGCGGGTGCAGGACAAAAGCCGGCAAAGGCAGGTCAGTGCGGAGAGACATACCGCCATGGACCTTCATTTGAACAATTCCAGCGTTTCGAAAGGCTGAGCCGACCACGGCCGGAAGCGATTGAGTGTGAGCTTCGTTGGCTGTCCCGGTATGACGTCTACATGCAGGTAGCTATAGTCCTCTTTGGGGTCTTCGCCGTTCCAGTACAGATCTTTAGGGTAGCCTTCGGGGACCTTGTTTTGCGTCCTGCCGGGAAGGATCGGGTCCTGTTCCGCACCGCCGCCGCCCAACAGCAGGTATTTCACGCCGTCGACCTGGTAGAGTTCGGTCGTGTGCACGTGCCCGTTAAAGACCACGATGTCCAGGTCTTTGGCGTATGCGGCGATCGTTTTGTGAGGATTTTGTGCTTCCGGAATTGGGCCTAGACCGCAACTGGCAAAGGCAGGGGCGTGGAAAGAAATGAAGACCTTCTTGATGCTCTTCGCCTTGGCCTCGTCCAACCATGCCCGGAGTTGCTTCATCTGCTCTTCATAGACAGGCTGGGTGGCGTTCCACGCCGAAGGCTCCTTTTCGTCGTAGGAACCGGTCCACAGGAAGATGAAGCGAACGCCCTGGTAATCGAACGAGTAGATGAATTTCTTGTCAGAAACTCCCATCTTCTTCAGATAGGGGAATAGAGTGAGCAGTCCTTCTACGTCGGTGTCGCCCCACACTTCGTGGTTTCCAACAGCGGGAAACACGCGGCCATCCAGGCCTGCTTGCTTCAGGCGTCTGTCGGGAGGCGGCAATTGCCGGAGCACGTCCTCGTTTACCAGCCTCCAGTACGGGCTGTCGGATGGTTTGTCGCCCTGCTTGCCCCACCACACGAGGTCCCCAGTGCTGAGAATAAAGTCGGCTTGTTTCGTCTGGACGTCCTTCACCACTTCGCGGGCAACCCACTCGCCGCCGGCGGCGCGATACATAGTGCGGCTCACTCCGGGAAGTAGCTTTACGTCTTCAACCGAAGCCTCGGTGACCCAGCCTCGGTCGAACTTTAGAGTGGTCACTTCGCTGGCGGTCATGTACGGCATGACCATCTGCACCAACTCCTTGCTGGTTGGGTCATAAGTCAGCTTGACGTCCTTCTGCACCACCGCATCCGCGACCGTTGCGGGAAGCGACAGCTCGAACATGTCAACCATGAGCTTGCGAGCGTCCGTCTCCTGGTCGGCTTTGTGCGGGAGGTACATCATCGAGCGCGAGTCGCCATACACGTCAAACGAGAATGCGGCAGGGGCGGATGCCTGCTGTGCCTGAACATTTCCCGCCAACAGTGCGATCGCGACGCCGAGCAGGCATGGAATGAAATTGAAACGATTCAGAGGCAGTTTCATATACGCCCTACTCCCCCATGCTTGCATGAAGAGTACGATCAGCCATGAAACGGCGATACTGTCAAAACAGACAGGGCGGCGCGCGTGTGCTTGGCTGCAGCCGTTCTCGATCAACGCGCTATTCGGAAGGCAAACTGGCGAGGGCAGGCCTTAGCGCAAGTTCGCGCCGTCTGTTCGCCTCTTGCCGGGGTCAATGAGTGCTATTTGCGATTTCTCGTCAATTTGCCGACGATGGCCGTCACGCCTCCTACTTATTTAGGAGGGGTGGTCGAATAGAACCCGACAAGGTGCGCGGTTGCCAGGATGTGGCGAAACTCCCCTGCCGTTATCAGCGCGTGATAGAGCGTTTCAGCGTTGGGCGGGAAGTTCGCCGAGCCGGCCAGTTTCAACGTTTCATCGAGCGCGTACACGGTGAACTGATAATGATGAACATAGGGCGCGTAGCCGGCAGGCGGGCATGGACCGCCGTAGGCTGGGGTGCCGAAGTCATCGTAAATCTGGTTCCCAAACGAACTTCCGGCCACGCCCGCGTTTTGCGGCAGTCCGGTCGCAGTGCCCGGGATGTTATACATCCCCCAGTGCGTGAAGGCCGCCGAGGAGTCATAGAGAACCACGACAAAACTCTGCGTGCGTGCTGGAACGTTCGTCCACGAAAGTTCCGGTGACTCATTTCCGCCAGGGCTGCCGTCGATCGAGCAGGTGTTGACTCCGTTCACGACGTTATTGTTAATGGTGCTGATAGGGAGCGTAGTTTGGTTGGCAAATGTGGAGCTTGTCAGCTGGAAATGAGGGCTCGCCG
>JBKQKT010000550.1:0-6817 GCA_052147365.1 Candidatus Korobacteraceae bacterium
GTCTCGAACGTGAAAATCGTCCGGCAATCCGGCCCGGTGCGCGTGGCACAGCTTCCGGGAGAGCCACAGCCTGTCATCTTCAGCGTCCATGGAGCCATTGCCGAGCACTACGGTCTTGATCCAGCAAGGCTGAAGGAGTCACACGCGGCAACCATAGATTACGTGATCGCTGGCTTGGGTGGTTGAATGCTCGGCACTTTTGCCGGCGCGCTGGATGCGCGCAAGATCAACGCCAAGGACGGCCGCCTCAGCTGCGAGGTTCGTGGGGAAGTTGAGAGCGAAGGCGGCGTGCTGGTCATCAAACGCGTGCACGTCACCCACACGCTACGCGCCGAAGAGCCGGACGCCGTGCGCGAAACCGTGGAGCGCGTGCATGGTGTGTATGCGCAGAGCTGTCCTGTGTACCGCTCGCTCAGCCCCGCCTTTCAGATCACATCGAGCGTGGAGATCGAGAAAGTGGCCGGCGGTTAGAAGCGTATGCTGTGTGAACTGTCTGCGCTGGGCGAGGTGTGGTCATGAACGTCTCATCCATTCACGTTTACCCGATTAAGTCGCTCCGTGGCAGCGCACTCGCCGAGTCGTTCGTACGCTCCTACGGGCTGGAGCACGACCGCCAATGGATGCTGGTGAACCCGGCGTCACAGATGATCACGCAGCGCGAGTGCCCGCTGCTGGCAACGCTGTCGCCTCATGTGGAAGCTGCTGGCCTTCGCGTGACGGCGCCCGGCTGTGGTGAAATCTTCGTTCCCTACGACGCCACGAGCTGGACCAACAACGAAGTCACCGTGGACGTCTGGGGTCATTCGTACGTCGGAGTCGCGGCGGTGCCGGCTATCAACCAGGCGCTAAGCGAAGTAATCGGCATGAATTGCCGGTTGCTTTCCATCCGCGCCGATGTCTTTCGTGTGAAGCGCGATGTTGCCTTTCACGATGACGCTCCCATCCTCATCATCAGCGAATCGTCGCTGGAAGAGTTGAACCGGCTACTGGCGGTTCCAGTGCCCATGGACCGCTTCCGTCCAAGCATAGTGGTACGCGACGCCGCTCCGTTCGAAGAGGACGGATGGCAGCGGATCGCCATCGGCGATGCGATCTTCAGCGCGGTCAAGACCTGTCTGCGTTGTGTTACTACCACGATTGACCAAGTGACCGGAACTCCCAGCGGCCCAGAACCGCTCGCCACTTTGGCGAAGTTCCGCCGCAAAGGCGACGGGGTGGCCTTTGGCCAGTACTACCGACCCGAACAGGCCATGGCAATCGTACGGCTTGGAGACGCGGTGACCGTGCTGGGCACGGACGCCTCCGCTTCCGCCACTCAACCTAGCTAGCGGATGGCATCGAGCCGATTCAATTTTCTGTGGATCGCAGTTCCAGCCGTTCACGATTGCGGTATCATCTTACGGTTTGGGGCGAGGGACTGACAATGTATGGATGAACGCAGTTATCAGAGGCTGCTGCGCCGCACGGTAGCAATCCCCGTTATCCTCCTAATGCTGCTGGCCGTGACGCTGCTGTTGGAGATCCTCACCCTAACTGCTTCCCTGAAGTGGGTGGATCATGCGGAGCAGGTCATTTCCAACTCTCGCCAGCTCATGCGCTACATGGTGGACATGGAAACCGGTGTCCGCGGCTACCATCTGACCCGAGACACCAGCTTCCTCGAACCCTACGAAGCCGGCAAGGCCCACGTTCCCGCGCAAGAGGCACTCTTGCTGAAGCTAACTGCCGAGAATCCCGGCCAGCAGCGCCGTTACAGGGAAATCCAGGACCTCGACAATCGCTGGATTAATTATGCAGAAGCGCTGATGCAACAGCCCGCCGGGAATAACCTGTCAATTCAAGAATTCCAGACCGGCAAGGATTTGATGGATCAGATCAGGGCAAAACAGCGGGAGGCCCTGACCGTCGAAGAACGGTTGCGAGATGCTCGCTACCGACGCTCAACCATACTGGGCAATATAGCAGACGGCACCGCCGTTGGGCTCTCCCTCCTGGTGGCATTTCTGCTTTTCACTCTCACGCGACGCGAATTGTATGCCCTTTCCTCCGCCTATGAGCGCCATCTCCGGGCAGAACGAGAAAAGACCGAGCAACTCAGGGAAAGCCGTGAGTCTTACCAGATCACTCTGAGGAGCATCGGCGATGCTGTCATCTCCACGGACGCGGCCGGAAATGTGTCATTTCTGAATCCGGTTGCCCAGCAACTCACCGGCTGGAGCTATGACGATGCTCGGGGACGATCGCTGCGGGAAGTCCTGCCGATTGTGGATGAAAAGACCCGCGCGGAAATCGACGATCCAGTTCAAACGGTTCGCCGTTCACAGCGCGCGGTGGGACTTTCTGAAAATCTACTCCTAGTCACCCGCACAGAGCAGGAGTACCCGATCGAGCTTAACGCTGCTCCGATCTTGAACGATCGCCGTGATCTAGTCGGCGTGGTGATCGTATTCCGCGACTTCACCGAGCGACGCAGGACCGAACAGACGCTGCGAAGCAGCGAGCGCCTGGCGCAGGCTGGACGCTTGTCGGCTACCATCGCTCACGAGATCCGCAACCCTCTGGATACAGTTTCCAACCTTATTTACCTGCTACGGCACGAGCGCGAGGCAAGCGAAGCTTCGGCCCAATATCTCGAGATGGCGAGTGATGAGCTGGCGCGCATCGCACAGATCACCGGACAGCTATTGACCTTTCATCGCGAAGCCAGAGCTCCGGTTGATGTCGACCTGGCGGAAGTTATCCAGAGCGTCCTGGTCTTGCACGCTCCGCAGATCAGGAGGGGTCACATCAAAGTGGAGCAACGGCTGAACGGCGCCCAGCCTGTGCGCGGATTTCCCGGTGAGCTGCGGCAGGTGTTTTCCAACCTCGTCGGCAACGCCATCGATGCCATGCCCCATGGAGGCAAGCTCATTCTGCACATACGGGAATCGGCCTGCGCTTCCGATCCAGCCTGCAAGGGCATGCGTGTAACTGTCCTGGATACCGGCGCAGGCATCTCGCTGGGTGTGCGCAGAAACCTGTTTGCGCCTTTCTATACCACAAAAGGAGAGAAGGGCACTGGACTTGGGCTGTGGGTAAGCCGTGGAATCATCGAGAAACACGAAGGCAGCATCTATCTTCGCAGCTCCACACAGGCGGGCAAGAGCGGAACCGCATTCTCAGTGTTTCTTCCCTTCGAGCAGAAATTAGGAATGCTGGATGTGCCCAGTGAGCCGCCTGCGGCGTGAAGACAGGGCTAGAGCGGACGCCGTGCGTTCCTAGTGGATGTCGAAGTTCTCCTGATGTAGCGTGGAGTCACTCTTCACCAGCACCGTTTTGCCCGTCAAGTCCTCCAGTTCGCCGATGAGCTTCGCGTTGTTGGCTTTGAGCGCCTTGGCCACTTCCGGATTGACGCGCAGCGTGATGTCCGTTTTTTCGTGCTGCTTAGCCATCTTGCGCATCTCAATGTAGAGCTCATTGCATACCGTCGGCACGGACTTCACAAAACCCGCACCTGTGCAGTACGGACACGGCTCGCCCAGCGTGCGCTCCAGCGACTGTTTCACTCGCTTGCGGGTTATGGCTACCAGTCCGAAATCGTTGAACTGGAGCGTCTTCGACGGTGCCCGGTCGTTACGCAGCGCTTCTTCTAGGGCTTGCATGACCTTCTGGCGGTTCCGGCGCTCATCCATGTCAATGAAGTCGATGACGATGATGCCGCCCAAATCGCGCAACCGGATTTGTCGCACGATTTCTTTGACAGCGTCAACGTTCGTTTTCACGATCGTGTCTTCCAGGCGTTGGGTCTTGCCGACATACTTGCCGGTGTTAATGTCGATCGCCACCAGCGCTTCGGTCTGATTGATAACGAGGTATCCGCCGCTCTTGAGCCAGACCTTTGACTTCAGTGAGCGGTTGATCTCCTCCTGAATTCCGAACTCCTCAAACAGAGGCGCATTTTTGGTGTACAGCTTGATGCGCCTGACCAACGACGGCTGGAAGCGGTTGGCGAAGCGCACCACGCGCTCGTACTCATCTTCCGTATCGACCCAGATCTGCGAGAAGTCGGCGTTGACCTGGTCCCGCAACACACGCTCCACAAGGTTCAGGTCGTGGTAGATCAGGGCAGGCGATTTGTCGTTCTCGGCGCGGTTCTTGATCTCGGCCCACAGGTGCTTGAGAAAGCGGATGTCGGCGCGAAGGTCTTCTTCCTTGATGTTCGCGGCAGCGGTGCGGACGATGAATCCACCAAGGCCGTTTTCCCGCTCGCTGGTCACAATCCGCTTTAGGCGTAAGCGCTCGTCTTCCGAGGCAATCTTCCGCGACACACCAACGTGGTTCACAGTTGGCATGTACACAAGGAAACGGCCGGGCAGGGCAATGTGACTGGTAATGCGAGCGCCCTTCTTGCCGATCGGCTCCTTCGCAATTTGAATCAGAACCTCCTGCCCTTCTTTCAGCAGATCAGTGATGAGCGGGTGATTGCGTTGGTTGTTGGGACGCGCACGCATGCCACGGCGCGGCCCAGCGCGTCGTCCGCGGTCCCGGTAACGGCGATCGTAGCCCGGCCGCTCGGCATGACGCTGTTGATACGCTGCAGTCGGAGACGCCGCACGCAATTCCGCGCGGTCGTTGGTCTCTCCGACCTCCCCATTGTCCTCTTCTTCGTCCTCTTCCTCACCACCAAAGATGTTTTCACCGCGCATTTCGGCCGCAACTACCTCGTCCTCATCGACGTCTTCGATCTTCGGGATCCAGCGCTGCGAATACCCGCTGTCGGAGTCGAGGGTTTCTTCCTCCAGAACGAGCTCCTCATCGCCTGCCACCTCGCTCAGCGCGGCCACATCGTTGGGAACAGGATGAAATTCCATCTCTTCGTCTTCTAGAACTTCGTGTTCGAGTGTGCGTCCCTCAGGCGCTTCTGAAGGAACGGCGAGACGTTGCAAGTCGGCAGCTTCATCAGCCGCGTGAGCCATTGGTGGCGACGTGCGTCTAGGATCCTGACCGGCCGAGTGGAATTGGACTGAATGAACTTCGGCTTCTGCCTCGTCCTCCACGGTATCTTCTACCCAGCTCGGTGCCGAGCTAGTCCCGTAAGCTTGACGTGCTCCAAGTTCAGGCGCTTCGTGCGCGGCAGCCGAATGCTCCAAAGGAGCGACGCTCATGCTTTCGAGATCGGGGCGCTCTTCTTCGTGCCAGCCAGTTGCTGACTCTTTGGTTTGCGTAGTCGCGATTTCCGAGGCCGCTTCTAAAGTCGGCATAAGTTCGGAAGACGCATCGTGCTCGGCTGGGTCAAACCCTGCCGTAGCGCGGCCATGCTCAAACTCAGCGTTCTCTGGGGCTGTGCTTTCCTGTTCTGGCTCCGGCGTTCGCCGCTGTGCCTGGTCGCGATACTTCGAGATCGACTCTCCCGGCAAAATGATGGGGGTATATCCGGCAGGAGGACCGAAATCGGAACGGGGCCGCGACTCCCCTCGCGTTTCGCTTCGGGGAATCGCAGTTGCTTCCGGGACGCTCGTGGTTTCGGCCTTCGGGTCGGGCCGGTCATCGCGCTCATCCGGACGACCGCGGCGACCTCCACGACGGCGTCGACCACGCCAACGCCGCGCTCCCGCTTCAGATCCATATTCTTCGCCGGAAGAAGGTTCCGCCTCTGCCGCCGAATGCCCATTGACGGGGCCGGCAAAATCCTCGATGACTGCTTCAGATTCTTCCTCGCTCTCCGGTTCATTGACGGAGGCGGGGCCCTCCAAGGTATGCGCCCCCTCTGTCGGTTGTGTCTTACTCAGATCCACAGTGGTGCGGGGCGCGGGAATCTGCCCGAATTCCTCTTCCTCTCCTTCTTCGCTCGGCAACTCCAGGAAGTCGGAAACGTAAAGAAAGGCGTCCCGCTCCAGCCCAATGTCGACGAACGCAGACTGCATGCCGGGAAGCACGCGCGTAACACGGCCTTTGTAGATGGATCCTGCTAGGGTGTATTCGTTTTCCCGCTCGAAAAACACTTCGGCGAGTTGATCGTCCTCTACCAGCGCCACTTTCGTTTCGTGCGGCGTGGAGGACACGTAAAGTTCCTTATTCATGGTGCTCCGGTGTTACCGGCGCGGTCGAGTGAGGAGGACAGGAGAAACTTCTACGGGTGATTAGGCGCGGGCACACCGGGACTCCCGCCCGGATGTGACCCAGACCTGATTCGTACTGCAATTTGTGGAATCTTTAGCACCGTATAGAGCACGCTTTGGAGGTTTGTGGCCTCACACTCAGCTCATCCTGACGCTGATGGGGCCGTTTCCCACCTCGAACCACGTGCTTTGCAATCCTGTCCGGCCTTGTCTTCCTGCGGCCGGCAATGCCCTCTTTCGTGAGGGCGCTCGTAATCTTGTCGTCATCCTTCGGAAATCCAAATTCCTTTTGGCAAGATCCCCCGGCGGATGCAACCGGCTATCAGACACGCGCCCGTTGACGCGAAATATTTTCAATTCAACAACAACGCTGCCTTGCTAGTTCACGAACCGACGCATACGGATATTCATCACAATCCCCAACGCCAGGAACATGAACAGTACTGATGATCCCCCGTAACTCATTAACGGCAAAGGAATACCGGTCACCGGCATGAATCCCACCGCCATGCCAACGTTAATCAAGATGTGGAACGCTAGTACCGCGACCACCACCATGACAACGAAGGTGCCAGCCCGGTCCGGGGCCGTATGAGCGTTCTGGATCAGACGCATCAGTACTATGAAGTATAGCAGCAATAACCCCATTGCGCCTATGAATCCGTGTTCCTCGGAAAACGCGGCGAAGATGAAGTCAGTGTGCGGCACCGGCAGAAACT
>JBKQKT010000551.1:0-4564 GCA_052147365.1 Candidatus Korobacteraceae bacterium
GGTGACCGTGAAATGACAGCGCAGGCAAATGTTGCCGCTGTGAGACTTTGTGTCAGGGCACGACTTCAGTCGTGCCGATACGCGGTCCAAGAAACACGGCCTTTAGGCTCTGAGGTCAAGGCGACGGCGAAATGACGATGCAGGCAAATCGCGGCGGCGTGGTCCGGTTGTGGCTGCTGAACTTTTTCGGCAACGCGGCCGCGCTGGCGGCGTGGTACTTCTGGCTGCTGGTGCCCGACGCGCACGGCTGGCAGCTGGCAGGGTCGTTACTGGCGGCGGTCTGCATCATCGTGCTGGTTGTGTGGCTGCGAGCGGGAACGTTCGCATACTTCCGGCTCGCTGAGTTCCGCAATAACGGCGCCCTTTGGCACGCGTTTCGTCAATCGTTACGGCATATTGTTGTGCTTGCTGTGTGGGCTCTCGTTCTGGCCGCAGCGCTGTGGTTCCTGATCTCGTTGCGCACCTATCCGCCGCAGCTCGGCGTCTGGCTATGGCAAAAGCTGCCGGCATGGTTGCGCTTTGCCAGCCCGCACCAGATTACGCGCGGTGCTGACTGGCTGCTTTGGTTCTTGATCCTGGTGATTGTTCCAGCAGTGTGGTTGCCGGTCGCGACCACAGTTGCTGCCACTGGATTCGGCAAGGGCCTGGCGCGATCGTGGCGCGTGCTGAAGCGTGCGATGTACTGGGGGTGGTTCTGCGTCCTTATTTTCGTCGGCGTTTACATCCCCTACAAGCTGATCTGGTGGATTCCCACCGTGGATAATCTCCGCAAACAAGCCTGGAGCATGGGCCTTCGTTTCCTCGCAGCCTACGTGATTGTCATTACGGCATTGATTGCGCTGGTGTGGATGGCGGGTGTGCGGACGGAGAGAGAAGACCCGGACCCGATTGATGTCGCTCAGACTCATCGTCCTCCGGAGCGCTGAGTAATGCCCCCGGCGATTAGCTCTGGCGGCAATCCGTTCTGCACCCAATCGAGCAGGACGTCTTTGCCATGCTGTTGCGCCAGTTGTGCCACGCGAGAGTAAGCCTCGCCGTAAGCAGCGCGCAACTGCTCTTCGTTTGTCGGAGTGCGCAAGGCTTTCTCGAGCGACGCTACATCTGCAAAACTTTGGCGCGAGTTCGACTGACCTGAACTCGGGCCGGTGAGATACAACACCAGCCCTTCGCGAAACCACAGTGGCGTGCCCGAGCGCGCGTACGACTCGATCAGCATGTGCAGGAGTTCGTGATGAATGCTGCCCTCCAGCGTTCCTGCCTGCCGCAAAACGTCGGATGGTTGTAACTGAATGGTGCGTCCGCGTGTCGAAGCGGCGACCCATCCTGGCTCTCCGGTTGAGTTGCGGAATGCCGCCACCGTCGGGTAAATCTTTAACCGCGGTGACGTGCGATAGACGAGTCCGGTGCTCTCTTCGGACTGATGTACGTAGCGACTAGCCATGGTGAGCAGGGCACGGTCGCGGTCAGGTTGTGTTGTTAGCAGCTCGACATCGTCGCTTGCCACCTGCCGCCACGGAATGCCTTGCGCACTGACGCCGAGCTTTGTGCCCGGATAATAAAAGGCAAGAATTTCGCGGTAAGAGTGGCCTTCCTCGCCCATGACTTCAGCGCCGACCTGGCAAAGGCCAACTCCGTGTCCCGAGCCGCGTCCGTGAAACGCGATAGCGTTGCCGTCGTCGCTCACGTCATAGAGATTGCTCTTGAGCCGTCCCCATCCAATGTTGCGCCCAATCGCGGTGCGAAAATTGAGTCCCGATACCATGACACTGCCGCTGCCTGTCACACGCAGAAACTCCACGCGCCCACTGGGCGTACGGTGGAGCACAGAGACAGAATGCAGCATGCCGGGAACAACGATGCCTTCAGTTGCCAGGGCGTGCTGCAGCTCGCGTTTTGAGACTTCACTGCGCCATTGCGAGCCGCCGTTGCGGACGCAGTAGTGGTCGGAGTGTTCCTGGAGATAGGGTGCGCGGGCCTCGTCGTTGCCAAGAATGAAACGTCCGTCTTCACTTGTGCCTCCGCAGTTGGCGGCGTAGTAAGCAGCGGCAGGCTCGCCGTCGTACCAGAGGATTTCTCCTGCGGTCGCTTCTGCGATCTTACGCAGGTGCGGGTCGATGCCGGCGATGCGCAGGTCCTGGCAATGGGTGGTGTCGCAGAAGTCGAAGCCATCGAGCGCGTGTCGGCTGCCGAAGTGGATGGCAAAGGTGCGCGCCGCTACCGCCATGGCCTTGAGCGCCTCATCAGACTTGAAGTTTCCAGTTTCGCCCGCCAGCACTCCGGCAATGTACTCCTCCATCGGCATGAGCGCGATGATGAGTAGATGACCGTCAATGGCGCGAATCTCGATAGGGAAGTCCGCGCGCAGCGACGGCTCGCCGGTGGCATTCATCTGGTAGACGCCGCTGATGCGAAGGTTGGCAGAGCTTACGTTGCCAATATGAAGCAACGACCCTTCGGCGCGCAGGGCCAGCGTGGTGACAGCCTCCGGCTTGCACGTTGCACACTTTCGCAACTGTGCCTCACCAGCTTCGGCGCGCAGGTGCAATTCGCGGGGCGGATGCAAATACCAAAGTCGCACGCGAACGGTCCAGGGAAAGTCCTTGGACGCGTTGGTGTGAGGTGCCTGAGCACTGGCAGCATGCAGGAGCAAGACCAACACGCTGACAGCCGCAAATCGCCGTGTCATAATTGCGGCCCCACGGCAGTCTTTGCCAGCCGGTCATCGTGCCCCGCGGCAAATTCGGTGAAGATCTTACTTGCCAGCGCCGCAGCGTCGCTGCCGTGCCCCTTTTCCAGGAAGATGACCAGCACGATCTCGGGATCGTCTGCGGGTGCATAGCCAGCGAACCAGCCATGCGTCCACGGGCCTTCATCGGCCCGCGCAGTTCCGGTCTTGCCGGCAACTTTCATAGGCGAAGCGGGCTGCGCCGCATGTGTCATGCCATAAGTCACCGATTCCTGCAGGCCGTCAAACAGCAAAGATGTGGCCTCCGCACCATTGTTCTTCCGCGACAGGAGCGCAAGATCTCGGTACGCACGAACCAATTCCAGCGGCGTAACGCTGATTCCCCATTCGCCGATGGCTTGCAGTTGCAACTGGTCGGGCGAATGAGCCAGCGCGACTGATCCCGTGGCCTCGTTAGGCGAGAGTCCGGTGACTGAGTCGAAACCAGCTCGCACGAAGCTGTCACGCAACTGTTGAGGCGTAAGTCTCGTGGCGACGCTGGTGAAGTATGAGTTGCACGAGTAAGCGAGCGCGGCGGCTGGACCGATGGGCTGCTGTGTATCGGGGTGAGAACAGTCGAGACGGTGCCCGGCGATTGTCAGGGGGCGCTTGCACACCAGCGCTGTATGCGCATCCACCTTGCCTGCTTTCAGCAATGTGAACAGGGTGAATGGCTTCACGCTCGAGCCGGGCCCCACCACACGACGCGCCGCTACGTGTGCGCGGTAGGTGGCCAGTACGTGGCCGCTCTGTACATCAAGCACCACGGCCGCGCCACGTTGGCCAGCCATCGTGTGGTCGAGTGCGCTTCGCAGTTTCGAATTGCCCGGCTGCTCGCTGGCAAACGACAGAACCGTGACACACATCAGTGTCGCAGCGACGCTCCCGTAAGATGTGCCGTGGCGGCGCATGGACTGATTCTATTAGCACTCGGCATTTACCAAGAGCCAAAAGGCAACGCGTTTCAAAGGTGGGGTGATGACGGTCCGAATTCCACCGCGCATTTTCCGGTGGCATCGAATATATTGACTGCGATGCCTCCTTTGGCCCTTACCGATCTGCTGGGTGCGACCGTCCTCGATCAAAGCGGCGCTACTGCAGGCAAGGTACGGGAAGTTGCGGTGATTCCACAGGATAACTCCTCACAGATCCTGGGTCTGATCGTCAAGACCCGCAGCGGCGATCGGCTGCTGGTTACCAACGAGGTATCGTCCATTAATGGGGGCGTGCGCAGCAGCAATTCTGCAGCAGATTGGATCACCTACACCAGCGGGGACGGCATGCTGTTGCTGGCCCGCGACCTGCTCGACCAGCAAATTATTGATGTTCACGGCCGGAAGGTTGTGCGGGTCAATGATGTTGATATTCACGAGGACACCGGTCACGGCCGCGTTGCGCTCAAGATTGGCGCCGTGGACGTGGGCGCGCGCGGCGCCGTCCGTCGCCTGTTGAAGGGCGTGCTTCCCGCCGCCGCGCTTCACCTGCTGCTGGCGAAGATCCCGCCGCGCATGATTCCGTGGGAATTTGTCGATCTCATCGAGGTGGATCCTGCACGCCGCGTCAAGTTAAAAATCTCGCTCGAGCGCCTCGCCAAGCTGCATCCTGCTGACATTGCCGACATTGTCGAGGATCTCGCCCCCGCCGAGCGGGAGGCAGTCTTCGAGACCCTGAACGAAGAGGTTGCCGCCGAAACCCTGGAGGAGATCGACCCTAAGCTCCAGGTTTCGATTCTCAGCTCACTCGATTCCGACCGCGCTGCTGACATCGTGGAAGAGATGGACCCCGATGCCGCCGCTGATTTGCTTCTCGACATGCCGCCCGAGGAGACAGAAGAAATCC
>JBKQKT010000552.1:0-4106 GCA_052147365.1 Candidatus Korobacteraceae bacterium
GCCATCCCCAGCAAAACGGCCGCCATGAGCGCATGCATCTCACCTTGAAGAAAGAAGCCACCAAGCCGGCCGCTGGCAACTTCCTGCAGCAGCAGGCCCGCTTCGACGACTTCATCGAGATCTTCAACAACGAACGTCCTCATGAAGCCTTGGACATGAAGTGTCCGGCCGAGGTCTATCAGCCTTCCACTCGCTCCTATACCGGACTGCCCGACATCGACTATCCCTTCCACGACAAGACCATCGTCGTCACCAATTGCGGGCGCATCTGTCTGGGGCACAAAAAGATTAACTTCAGCACCGTCTTTGCCGGCCAGGCGGTCGGCATCAAAGAAGTTCACGACGATATCTGGCTGGTCAGCTTTATGGATTATGATCTGGGATACTTCGATCTGGAGACGCGCGTGTTGGAACCGCTGGAAAATCCCTTCGGCCCAAAAGTGTTACCTATGTAGCCGGTACATTCTGTTACCCATGTCTCCGGGTTGGACCGGGAACAAGTGGTGGGCCCGCCAGGATTTGAACCTGGGACCAACGGTTGTTTTTAGATTAGCTATGTTGCTGAATCGTCTAGCCTCTTGCTGCGTCATAGATGACGATTTTGGACGGTATTTGGCGGGTTCTGTTCTCAACTTTGTTCTCAGGTTTGAACCTTAGACGGAACCTGAGATTTTGCGCCTCATGATTGTGTGGTCTTGGCCAGCCTGACCAGCACCTGCCGCCGGCACCAGGTCGACCCGCAACTCTATTTAACGCAACTGCTGGTGAATCTCCCTTCCTGGCCGGCAAATCATCTCGACGCATGGCTCCCTGACTTGCCCGATCTCTTCTCGTGTGATATTTGTGCAATCGCTTCTTGATAGGAAATCCTAGTGCGCAGGACATCTTGGATTCTTCAAAAGTTCCTGGACCAAAGGTATCCCTTTATTCTCGTATGTACGCGCTGCCTCTCGCCAAACGGAAGGCATTACTTGGCAGAAGGCTTCGCAGCCGTGAAGACTGGAGATACATGACAAATCAAAATCGAAGGCAGCGTCGTGCTCCTCTTGTGTCGCTCTCGATGTGAGGACACCTCCTAGACGAACTTGAAGAGCCTTGGCTATAAGAAAGCTCGGCCGAATGGTATAAATTGCACTAAGATTAGGTTTTGGCTCTACATCGCGATTTTCTCCGACAGCGGTCCCGGCAACCAACTCTACGGGCTCGCCAAGCGATGTGAACACAGGCGTATCAATCATATAAGAGAGGGAGATCAGCCTCTCCTCTTGGTACCTGAGCTCCACCACAACCTCTGAGGGCCTTAACCCAAATTGCCATAGGTTGGGAAACATATACTTTGATTTGTTCCACGGATTTGAAACGAGTATCTGGAAGCGTTGCTCAGCCGGTGATCCAGAAACGGGGGAGACATTTAGTTTTATCGCCCTGAATTTCATCCGAATATTCTCCGTCGTGGACAAAGTCGATTCTCCCACTCGCAACTGGCGAATTGCCATCAGGAGTTCTTCTGCATTCCGGCGAGTCCTGATGTTTCCAATGTAGATATCCAGCGCAACCAGAGCCGCCGTCAAAAAAATTCCTGCTCCTACATAAGAAACTTGCCGTAGCCGCTTCATTCATCACCCCTATGGTGTTAACACCGTTCCGTCTGCTCGCGTGTATGAGCAGCCGCTGGGACAAAATGCCCCATTTTGCAGATCGGGATTGACTTGTATGATCTTCGCGCCCTGCGGGATATTAGTTGCGTCGACGGCGGCGGTTTGGGAATACGCACCATACCAGTAGACATTACCATCAGAAGCCTTCTGCGGCCAAAACACAGAAACGTAGCCTCGGTCAACGATGAATTGTTGCGTGACAGTATTGGCACCAGTGTAACTAGCACTGTATGTGTCCGTGTAGAATCCAAGGGGATCACAGAGAGAGTTACTAGTAAGTATGCAACCGGGCGTCGGGGTCTGACATCCGCCTTTTGCTATCGCTTGTTCGCTGCATATAGTCGTGTTTGGATTGGTCGAATTTGTTTCTAAGACTACAATTTTTGTTTTTTGAATACGTGACGCGGCTATTTGATTCAGAATTCCATTCTGGAGAGAGAACACTTCGTAGTAGACCTCTCTCAAGGGAGCTGCGCTGGGTTTCATGCCGTCAAAGTCCGGGGCCATCACGCAGTGAGAGTTCTTTCTTTGACAAAACGGCGTTTGTTTTTGACCTTGAGGATCGCCTCCGGGAGCCGGAAAGGCGGATGCGAGAACGGTGTTCAGGATATTGTTGGAACCGTTCGGACTCGCTAATTCCGCGAAGGTGCCATTGCTCAGACTCAGCCACGAAGACATCGTGAAGGGTGATGCGCCCTTGTGACCTTTTAGGGTGATGACATGAGGCAGGGCGGGTGGCCCGGATTGTCGCCTATTTCTTCTTGAGCAATCTTGATAAAGCGGAGCTACAAACTCTTCGACCCGCGCCCATCGAATAAACACGGAGGGTGCCCCAGGTTCGCTGTTGGAACCTGAGTTTTGGGGTCGCCGTTTCTTCTTACTCTACAACGTCCATGCGGACCAACCCCAACGGCTGGCCAACAGACTTATCGGGGGGGGGGGTGAGTGTCGCACACGGTGACAACCGTTCCTTCCCGATTCGGAACGAGGGACGAGCATGATTCGGGGGCACGATGGATCGTGCCTCTTACCGCCGGCTGGCAGCACCATTTTCCAATTTCGCTCTCCGCGGTTCGCTTTTCGAGTTTCGCTCTCCGCGGTTCGCGGCTACTTGCGGGCGGCGCTGTACAGTTCCGCGGCTTTGTCCCAGTTCACCACATTCCACCAGGCGTCAATGTAATCGCCGCGCAGATTCTGATACTTGAGGTAATAGGCGTGTTCCCAGACGTCCAGGCCCAGCACGGCCCTGCCTCCGGTAAAGTACTGCGTGTCCTGGTTCGGCGTGGAATCGATGGCCAGCTTGCCATCTTTCACCAGCAGCCAGGCCCAGCCGGAGCCGAATCGCCCCAGGCCCGCGGCCTTGAACTTGTCCTTAAATCCGGCAAAGGAACCGAAGCCCGCGGTGATGGCTGCCGCCAGATCGCCCTTGGGCTCGCCGCCTCCGCCCTTCTTCATCAGTTGCCAGAAGAGCGAATGGTTCCAGTGGCCGCCGCCATTGTTACGGACGGCCATCCGAATATTCTCCGGGACGCTATCCAGGCCCTGGAGCAGGTCGTCGATGGACTTGGATTGCAAGTCGGCATGACCTTCCAGCGCCTTGTTCAGGTTGGTGACATAGGCGCCGTGATGCTTGTCGTGATGGATCTGCATCGTCTTGGCGTCAATGTAGGGTTCGAGTGCGTCAAACGAGTACGGCAAAGGGGGCACAGTGAATGCCACGGGTTTGTCCTCCACATTTAGATTGAGATTGAAATCCGACCTGGCTTCCGCTTGCAACAGACCTGGCACTGCCTTGCCCGCCCCGAGCAGGCCAGCACCGACAATGCCACTGCTAACGAGAAACTTGCGGCGATCCATGGAAACTCCTCAGCTTCGGTGGGCGCTTCGGCTTGCGCGTGGGATTATAGCGCCCCAGCGGTCGCGGCTCAACCGAGCGGAGCGATCCCCTCGGCCGAACCTCAACACTGGCATTGCAGCTTATTGGATGCGCCCCATGGCCCATCGGGCAGATTCCGCGATCGCGGGTTCCGGCGACCCCGACAGCCGCTGCAACAGCGCAAGAATGCGCCTGCGTTCGGGAGAACCCGGCGCGAGCTTGGTGTTGCCCAACGCAATGCACGCGTTGCGCACCAGCCCTTTCCATTTCGCGCGTTTCATGGCGCTCCCGCGGAAGGCTTCGCGAAACTCCTGCTCGCTCATTCCCGCAAGCCATTCTAGACGCGGCTCGAAAAGCGACTCAACCGCCGATGGAAGCCCGGGACGTTCACGTTTCCCGGGCGCTGCTGCTCCTGCTTTCTTACGTGCATGCGCGGGCGTTGCGTCGCTTCCCCCGCGCGGCTGGAATTCCGCCAAATGCGTCACGGGCGCCTTGCGGTTGAACGGGCAAACATCCTGGCAGATGTCGCAGCCGTACACGTGCCTGCCCATGGCCTCCCGAAATTCTTCCCG
>JBKQKT010000553.1:0-6541 GCA_052147365.1 Candidatus Korobacteraceae bacterium
GTTGTTTTGTGTTGCGGAGGCGGGCCTGAAGGCCTGCCCTGAGCGAAGCCGAAGGGGCCCGCTCTACCCGGACACACCTACCACGGAAAAGCTCTAGGGCCAAACCTCGCTCCTTATCACATACCAGCGTGACCTGTGCACTTGCCGATATTCGGCCCGGTGCGATATCACTGGCGACGAGGAGAGGGTTGTTGTGTCTTTTCTCAGGCCGCGCCCCGGGCGTGAAAGCAAGTTGTCAGTATCCAGTTGTCAGTTGTCAGTCGGGCAACTTGCGGCGCGGCAAGAAGGCAGACGTAAGTTCTTATAAAGGAGTATTTTGCGATAAGTCTTTGTAAATCAAGAAGCTGCGGCGAAATCTCGCGCAAAGTGCCAGTAAGATGCTGATTCTAAAGAACCGATGGGGAGGAGTACTGCTAAGGTCTTGCACGGCTAGGCAGTTACCGACGGCAAGAGCTAAGTCATTGCGAATCAAGAGCTTTGCGATAAGTTATTGCGGCTCAAGGTTTTGCAGATCGGTTCTCCGTAACCTTATGATTCTAAAGAACAGCGCAGGGAGGGAGTGCTCATGGTTCGGTAGCGGCTTCGGCGCTCGGCGCGCTATTGTTGAGGACCTGCTCGGTCATGGTCTGGAACATCCTCTCCACGCCTTCGCCGGTTTTGGCGCTGGTGACTTGAATGGTCCAGCCTTCGGCTTGCATTTTTTCCAGCTCCGGCATGGTGATTTCCCAGCGGCCCCAAAGATCGGACTTGTTGACGATCAGCATGACGGGAATTTCTCCAACCGCTTCGACGGCGCGCTGATGGATGCTCTTGGCCGTGACCAGGGAATCGGCGAAGGTGCCGTCCACGACCAGAAAGTATCCCGATGCACCCTTCAGGTAGGAGATCTGCACTTGCGTGCGCGAGTCTTCGCCGGCCAGGTCCCACAGCAACAGCAGCACGTCCTGGTCGCCGACGCGCATTTGCTTTTTGTCAATCTTCACACCCACGGTGCTGAGGTACTTGCCGGAAAAAATGCCCTGCACGAAGCGTGCAACCAGGCTCGTTTTTCCTACACCAAAAGAACCCAGCATGCAGATTTTTTTCTGGATCAAGGCCATTTATCTTTCTCCCTGTGGCTGCGATTCCACCTTCAACGCAACGCTGCGGTTCACTTCCAACGTATACGCTTCGGAGCCGTGCCGAATGGGCTCGCTGATGCCCAGCGGGACCACGGAAAGCAATTCCGACGGGACGCCCCTCTCGTGCAGCGCGCTGAGCACGCGCTCCGCCCGTTCCTTGCTGAGCACCGCATTCTTGCTCTCGGGGCCTGTCTGATCGGCGCGGCCATAAAGCGTGACGTGAATCTTGCGGCCCAGAGCGTGCGCGGCTTGCTGCAGTTTGTCCAGGTGCTGCTCGAGCGAATCCAGACGCAGAGACTGGTCCGGAAGCAAAGCGCTGGAATTCACCGGGAACAAGATTCTCAGTTGCTCGAGGGCTTGCTTCTCCGACTCGAACTCGCGCTGCAGCGAGAAGTGCTCGTCCAGCGACTCGTACTCCTGAAAGTGTCCCACTACGCGCGCCGGATCGATTCCGTAATCGGCCGCCAGCTTGACCGGATCGGCGGCAAATGGATCGCGCAGCCCACTGACCTCGTAGTGCCCCCAACTGTTTTTCCAGCCAGTAACCACAATGCCCGGCTCGTTCTGTAGCCGCGCGAGATACTGGTTCCAATGGCTGTTGTGGCGATGCACGCCCATGTCGATTGCGACGACCCCCAGCAGGACAGCGGCCACGGCGACGAGCCACCAAGGCGATGGTTCCTGCGGGCGCGCAGTCGATCCCAGCAGACAGTTCTGCAGGTGAGGACGCGCCGGGTCAAAGGTGCTGGCATCGCCGTTGTAGGTTGCCAGCGCGGTTGCGAACTCCCGATGAATCAGTTCGTTCTCTCGCGCGAACACCTTGCCGAGCCCGGGTGGAGGTGTTCCCACGACCGTTGCTGCCAGCAACATCTGAGGACCGTGATTGACGCAAATCCAGAACTTGCCGAGCTTAACCCCTTCCAGATCCTCCGACTGCTTAACACGGGAAGTGCGGATGGTGCGTTCAGCCACATCGCGCGCAAAATCCTGGATCGCAGTCAGCATGCTGGAAACCAGTTCAGCTTCGTCCACGCCTCCGCCACGCGCCTCCAGGTGCTGCAGCATGAGACCGGTTTCCTTATGGATGAGGAAAACCTGCCACACCTTGTAGCGCTGACTGCGTAGCAGCACGACATCGGCAAACGACTTTCCAGTACGCCAACCTTCAATGCGCCACTTAACGCTTTGCCATGACAAACTGTTTTCCAGGGTGACGTTTATGGTTTCGGCGATGTCGCGGAAGGAATCGGCCACCGCTTTGCGAACGGCCTCGCCAATGATGGGAGCGAGCGAGGTGGCAATAATGGCGGGGTTCTTGGCGATTGAAATCTTCAGCGCCTGCTCGAGGATGGGATAGAACGAGCGCTGCAGGCTGGAGTCACGCTTGAGGGAAAGCGCAACGGCCTTTCCAAGTATCGCGCTGATCTCTTCGGCGCGAACGTTGGGGTCATCGAGCCGCTGTTGCAGAGCTTGCAGCTCCACGATTTGCTGTCCGAGCAGCAAGGCGCGAAGCTCGGCCAGTTCATCACGGTCCTGGTCGTGTTTAGAATCGCGTTTCAGGTCGGCTGGCGTTGACGCCATAGGTCCTCATGCCTCGGTGGCACTCCGGATCGGCTTGGGTTTGGTTTTGCCGTTGTCGCTTTCGTCCTTCAGGCGCACCGCCAACTCGACAAAAAGGGCGGCCAGTGCAGAGCGGTCGGTCTTGGCATGACGCAACTCCTCCACACGTGTTTCAAGCAGGGAGCTAAGAGAATCGTTGCGCTGGCGAATTTCGTCGAGCAGCTTGCGTGACTCAGCCATCAACTCTTGGCGTGCTGCGCTCCGGTCCTGAGCAGCCTTGTTATCAAGATCAAGAATTTTCTTGGAGAGATGCGCGGATGCGGCCTTCAGCTCACGCGAGACGTTGTTTAGCACTTCCTCGCGCTCGTCACGTTCGGTTTTCAGGCGAGCCGCCAGGGATTCGGTCTCGCTCTTGAAAAAAGCTTCCAGAGAGTCCAGCCGCCGCCGCATGGTGTCCTTGATCTCGGCGGTTTCCCGCGCCAGGGCATCTTCCAGCCGGGCAAAGCGGGTCTCATAGTTCTTGATCTGAGAGCCGAAGAGGATCTCGCGTATCTTATCCACACTGGCGCCGCTCGCCTCCGCTGTCTCGGCAACCGCTGTTTCCACTGGGTGAGGTTTGGGCAACACCTTTTCTTTGGGGTCTTTTTCGCGCATTGGGACAGGACTCATTAGGGGTTCCTCCACATTGGACTGCAATAACGTCGGTAGCGAACCATGCTATACCGAAATGCGCCGGGAGAGAACTATCTTTACTAGGCAGACATTGTGGAGTCCTGCGTTCCTGAGCTAGCGACGGGCTTAGCGTTTGAGCAGGTCCACCGGCTCACGGACGTCAGTGACGCGGAAGTATTTCGCCAGCGAGGGGTAGCGCCGCACCACCGCTTCGTACATTGCATACGCCACCTTGCGATAGGAGAGATGCCCGGCTGCGCCGGTGCGCAGTTCACTGATGTAAATGGCCTCGGCCAAGTCCATCTTGAACAGCGTGCGCTTGCGGAAGGCCAGCGGAATGGCGTATTGGGACTGCTCTTTAGCTTCGTTCGCCTCGCGCGCAGCAAGTTTAGCGACGGCGGCGTGCGCCGTGCCCATAACCGAATCGTAGCGGATGGTTAGCCCGGCGGAGTGGATTTCGGGCGGCACGTCGTAACCGTGGGTTGGAGTGTAATCCTGCACGATCTGCACGCAGCGGCGGTGGCGATGCATGTCACGGAAGCCGCCGACGTCCATCAGGATGTCGAAGCGGAACTGCTGTCCGGCGCAGAAGGCTCGCGAGACCTCGTCGTGACGGCCGCGATGCTGCAGGCCCAGCTCGATCAGTTCCCGACGCTGCACCTCCGGAAGAGCTTCCACGACGCCGCGTATCTGGCGGTACGAATGATGCGAGTGCTGGTACAGTAGTGTTGCAGCGAGCTCAACTTCCAACGGATCGTCGTCCAGCAGATCAACCAGGGGCGCCCGCTCGAGGGTAACTGCCGCGAGAAGCTCCGCAGCCACGGTGGTCAGCTGGCGACGCGTCTCGATTTCATAAGGGCTGGGCTCCGCATACCTCATTAGGGTCGGAGCCACGCGGACTTCGCGGAGCAGCAACTCGCCGGCTTGGCTGGCAAGAGATGGACACTCGCGCTGGATTTCCTGTAGTAGCTCGCTCGCGCTGGATTGCCCCACACTGTAGGATGGCGCGCGGGCGGCCGCCTTCAGTAGTTCGCCCAGGCGGCGCACCTCAGAGTGTGTGTGCGACAGCAGGCGCGAAACCTGCGATTCCAGCGTGCGCGCGCTGACAATCTGGCCCAGTGAGGTGTTGGTCGCAAGTGGCAGCAGGTAGCGCGAGATGTCGAAGGCGCGGGCGCGCAAGGTGCGGTCGTACGCGTCTTGCTTCAGCTCCGGTGGTTTGGGCGTGCGGTCGCGCAGATAGTTGAACATCTCGTCTGAAAAGTGCCGGTATTCGGAAAACAAGAGGTCAACCGTTTCGCCATATAACGTGCGAGCGGCGGCGTCATCGCCGAAATCGGGAACGAAATATCCGCTCTTCTGGAAATCCTGGTAGCGAGTGGAGCGCTCCTGCCCGTCCCAGCGCGGCTCGTCGACGACCACTGTAGCGGCGAGAATCGACAGGCTCTCGATGGCAAATGCGACATGCGCTAAATCGGCAATGCTGCGGTGGCCGTACTGGAAGTAAAATGTGTTAAGAAATTTCTCGGCCTTTTGCTCATTGATCTCGGCAAGCGATTCACGCATGGAAAGGGAGGAACGGGAATACTTGGCCATGCCGTAGGCCTGCACCTCAGGATCCGCACCGTGGACTGCGTAGACCTCAGTGCCAGGCTCGTGACCGGCGTGGACAGGAGTGGGATCGGTGTCTGGTTTGGAAGAGGAGGACATTGCGGTGAATCATAAGCGGTATGGAAGAGGTGGGCAATGGTGCCGCCTGTGGAAAGCACGAAAAAAGCGGATCCGACGGTTATGCATCACAGCGCAATGGGTCGAATGCGGCTTAGAATTCCTGTAGCGATGCATTCAACGATTGGAAGCAGTCGCAACTCACGTGTCCACTCATATTGAACCAGCCGATCTTTCTGAGCACGAAGGGAGCAGCACCCGCTGGGTGGGCGCGGATTCAATTCTGTTCGCCACGGCGCATCGTCCCTGGCCAGCGCCGATGGCGCCATGGATCATGACTCAGCGCTGGAACGACCTGCTGTTTCTGCATTATGCCTTGGAGCCCGAGGTGCTGCGACCGCTGGTACCCGACGCGCTTACGCTCGACACCTACCAGCAACGGGCGTGGGTCTCAGTCACGCCATTCTGGATCAATCATCTGCGGCCACCTGGTGTACCGTCGCTACCATGGTTTTCGCATTTTGCAGAAATCAATGTGCGTACCTACGTCACACGCGACGGCAAGCCCGGCGTGTATTTCTTCAGTCTTGACGCCAGCAACTTGTCAACAGTGTGGGGCGCGCGCGTCTTTTATCGCTTGCCTTATTGGCGGGCAGCCATCAAGCTTAAGGGACGAGGGGGATCCAGAATCGAGTACGTTTCCAAGCGGCAGCATGGGCCCAAGCCGGCCGAACTGCGCTGCTCGTATGGTCCGAGTTCACTTGCGTTTCACGCTCGCCCGGGCTCGCTCGAACATTTCCTCACCGAGCGGTATTGTCTATACGCATTTAGCCGCAAGCGCCTCTATCGAGGAGAAATTCATCATCTGCCGTGGGAGTTGCAGGAGGCGACGGTGGATTTGGCAGAAAACTCCATGGCACAACCTGCGGGCATCTCACTTCCCGCGCAGCCGGAACTCGCTGACTTCGCGCGCGAGCTGAAGGTACTGTTCTGGGCGCCGGAACGTCTGCTGTAAGGACCACGACTAAACTTGGGTTGCCGGGATGGGCACTGATTGCCTTCGTCGCAAGAAATCCCTTAGGCGCAAATAAATTCGCCTGTCCTTCCAACTCGCGATAGTTATAATCCTGGTTTCAGACAGGGGGCTTCATGGCAGGAGTGGAAGGGCACATTGCGCTGGTAACCGGAGCATCTCAGGGTATCGGGCGCGCGTGCGCTCTAGTACTGGCGGAAGCGGGCGCCAAGGTTGCTCTATGTGCGCGCAATCAGGAGAAACTTGAGCAGCTCGCCATCGAGATCACCGGCAAAGGCGGTGAGGCGGCGGTGTTCAAGATGGACGTCAGTAGCGAAGAGGAGATCAAAGCGGGCGCGAAGGCTGCGATTACACACTTCGGCAAGATTGACATTCTGGTAAACAATGCGGGCGTGACCCGCGACCAGCTCGTCATGCGCATGAAACGAGACGACTGGGACAAGGTGATCAACACCAACCTCACCGGTCCTTTCCTTCTGATCCAGTCTGT
>JBKQKT010000554.1:0-4471 GCA_052147365.1 Candidatus Korobacteraceae bacterium
CTGGGCTATCCTGTTTCGCGCCTACGGCGCTGGTTGTCCTGAGCTTCTTACTCCACTACCCAAAACTAAAATTAGTTCTCACGCCCGGTGCCCCACGTTGAAATGAGTGGGAGTGAATTGTCGTACGACCAGTCTCGGCGAGGGGTCGCCTCCAATTGAACCGTCGTCTCCCACACATTCGAAACCCACGAATGTGTGGGGCACCCAGCTTCACGGGAAAGCCCGGGCTATTCTGGTTTGTGGGCCGAATGAACTGCCTTTTCTGGTTTCAGGTCAATCTTCGCCAGCCTTCGCAACTTGGAATTACCGACGAAGCGCACCAGAGCGAACATAAAGAGTCCTAGCACTCCCGAAACCAAGTACGGCCAAACGTCGATAGAAAGAAATGGAAACTTTCGCCACACCCATAACCCGTAGCCGGCAATCGCAGCCGAAAGCACCAGGGTCGAGCCGTCCATGACCCAGTCTTCCAACTCAAACGGCTGGACCTTCTTTCTGGTCTTTTCGACAAAACCCTCATAATCGAGGACGGTGCCTGGTGCCCGGCTTCCCTCATTCAGCTTTCTAACGTACGTACCGATCACCATGATGCGCAGCGTAATGTGCTTGCACAGCAGATCGACGTATCCGCAGACCAGCGGAATGACGCATAGGAGTTGCAAATGGGGCTGACTGTTGGATCCCCCAAGGCCAAGCCCGGCGGCGCCGAGCCCGGCCACCAGCACGAGCTTCCATTTCTGGAAATCCACCCGCGCTTTCTCGGCATCAACGATCTCGGCTCGCAACTCCTTTTCATCCGCCACGCACCAGCTCCTTCAGGCTCCGACTCTGATTCGTTGGCCAGAGATAAGACGAACCAGAACTGGCTCAGTCCTTATATTGACATAGACGTGTTGTAAGTCGGGAACTTTCAACTCTGCGCAATTGTTGATAAGGGGCATATGCCGAATGTCGGACTCTGCCAGTAGCAACCGCCACGCCGGTGACGAGAGTCACATCCCTCCTCAGGGATTGGTGGTGTAATGGGCTGTTTGCACAACTAGAGGTTTTTATTGGCGTAAATTCCCAACCGTCTTTAACGTGTCCAGCTGATGGTGGACACTACTGAGAATGGAGTGCCAAATCAGCGATGAATGCTCGCTACCCCGTTTTACCGGCCAATTGTCGCATCATTCTTATAATTCTCGTTTTCTTTTTCTGCTCTGGCGCTACTCATCTCTCGGCTCAACAGGTCAGGCCCAACTTGAGCGGCACATGGAAACTCAATCTCAGCAAGAGCAAACTTGCTCCGCAGCGCCCGTTCGGAGGTGACAGTTACAAAATCAAGCATTTGGAACCGCAACTTGAGATGGTGCACGGAGGCAACACGTACCGCTACGTCACCGATGGAAAACAGCACGTGGCGAACGTATCGCCGGGGGAGGGGGAAACGCTGGCTAAGACATATTGGGACGGTGACACATTGGTGATCGAGAAGCGTCAGGAAATTGGGCAGGGAGGCAGCAGTTGGGTGAGTCGCTATACGTTGTCGCAAGATGGAAAAAGCCTTACAGTTACCCACCACGTTAATCGATCGTCGTTCAGTGCCGCCTTTGACGAATCTCTTACCTATGCGAAGCAGCAGTAGCGAACCGTCGCTATCCGTTGTTGTCGAAATATCGCCGGGCGCCGACCGGCAGTGGACAACTCAAGTCTGTTGACGTAAATTCGGCCTGTGATCAGCCGGACCAGCCTTCTTCCAATCATCGCCAGCGCAGAGCAACACGGCGAACGCACGGCTGTTATCGATTCACAGGGTACGTTTACCTACAGCGAACTGCTGGAGGCTTCGTCGCGGGTTGCCGCGGCACTGCTGGACGGTCGCAGCGACCTCGCAGAAGAACGCGTGGCGTTTTTGATAACACCTGGCGTTCCCTGGGTGGCCGTGCAGTGGGGCATCTGGCGGGCGGGTGGCGTGGCGGTGCCGTTGCCACTCAACTCTACCAGAGCTGAGCTGAAATACTTCAATGACGACACCCAGGCATCGGCCCTGGTTTATGACGCCCTGGCGGAAATGCTGCTGACGCCGATTGCTGCCGCGCGCGGAATTCGGGCCTGGTTGTCAGACGATGCGCTGGCGCATCCGACTGCAGAACTGCCTGACGTCACTAGCGAACGACGCGCCATGATTCTCTACACCAGCGGCACTACCAGCCGTCCCAAGGGCGTGGTCACAACTCATGCCAACAACATCGCGCAAATCGCCAGCCTGATTGAGGCGTGGGAGTGGTCGGCGGACGACCGCATCGTGCTGTGCCTGCCGCTGCATCACGTCCACGGACTCATCAATGTTGTGTCGTGCGCGTTGTGGTCGGGCGCGACCTGCGAGATGCTGCCGCGCTTTGATGCGAACGCGGTGTGGGAGCGGCTCGCTAGCGGCAGCTTGACGCTATTCATGGCGGTGCCGACCGTCTACGTAAAGCTCATCGCGGCCTGGGAAGCGGCTTCGCCCGAACGCCGGGCGACGCTCAGCCAAGCGTGTGCGAAGTTGCGCCTGATGGTGTCCGGTTCGGCGGCGCTGCCGGTCAGCACACTGGAGCGCTGGCGGGAGATCAGCGGCCACACGCTACTGGAGCGGTATGGCATGACGGAGATTGGTATGGCATTGTCCAATCCGTACCGTGGCGTGCGAGTTCCCGGCAGCGTCGGTACACCCTTGCCGAGTGTCGAGGTGCAGCTTGTCGGCGAGAAGGGCGAATTGGTCGCGCCGGGCACGCCGGGCGAGATCGAGGTGCGGGGCCCCAGCGTGTTCAAGGAATACTGGGGCAAGCCCGAGGCGACGCGCAATGCCTTCCGAGACGGCTGGTTCCGCACCGGCGATACCGCGATCATCGAGAACGGCGTCTATCGCATCCTCGGCCGGACAAACATTGACATCATCAAGACGGGCGGACACAAGGTGTCGGCACTGGAGATCGAGGAAGCGCTGCGCGAGCATCCGGCGATTGTCGAGTGCGCGGTAGTAGGTGTGCCGGATCTGGAGTGGGGAGAGCGTGTGGCTGCGGCCGTGGTGCTGAACGACGGCGATGACCTGGATCTGCCAACGCTGCGTACCTGGGCAAGAGAGTTGCTGGCAGCGCACAAGCTACCGTCACGACTGCTGGTTCTGGATGCACTTCCCCGCAACGCCATGGACAAAGTGATGAAGCCGGGAGTGGCCAGTCTTTTCAAGACTGCGGACGGCGGCGAGGGCGTCTCCTAAGATTACCTACCGTTGTCCTTGACACGCCGTGGTATGCTTCTGGCCGCGCCAAGAAGACGTATGCGCATGATGGCGTGAGCGCTGATTGTTTGGGCCCCTTTGTGCGAGTTGCGAGCTTTTCCGGGCCCCCAATTTGAGTTTACGTGTCTTTCGCGCTCCGCCCCACTACTAAGGAGCACACCATGGCCAATGAAGCAGTGGCTCTTCCGCGAACGGCAACTCACACCAAACTCAACCGCAACCAAATCACCGGATTCTGGGGCGCGTGGACCGGTTGGACGCTCGATGGCATGGATTCGGTCATCTATGCCCTCGTTCTCAGCCCCGCGCTAACCGAGCTGCTTCCAAAATCGGGAATAGCAGCCACGCCGGCGAACGTGGGTCTCTGGGGCTCGAGGTTGTTCGCGCTCTTCCTGGTGGGATGGGGACTGTCATTTATCTGGGGGCCCATCGCCGACAAATTTGGCCGCAGCCGTGTGCTGGCTGCAACCATCTTTGTTTACGCGATCTTCACCGGCGCGGCCGCACTGTCGCAGTCGGTGTGGCAACTGGGATTGTTCCGATTGCTGGCGGGCATCGGCATCGGCGGGGAGTGGGCGCTGGCCGGCACCTATGTCGCCGAAGCCTGGCCGGAGGATCGCCGCAAGATGGGCGCCGGATATCTGCAGACGGGCTACTACGCGGGGTTCTTTCTAGCCTCGTGGCTGAACTACCAAGTAGGTGCGCACTACGGCTGGCGGGTGATGTTCTTGTGCGGTTTGACGCCGGTCGTGGTGGCGTTTCTGATTCTGTTACGTGTCAAGGAGCCCGAACGCTGGGAGCACAAGAAGAAGGCCGGCGGACTTTCTTCCCTGGCCCGGATTTTCGAAGCCCCCTACACCCGCCGCACGCTGGTCAACACGGTGCTGTTGGCGGCCGCCATCTGCGGGCTGTGGGCGGGCGCTGTTTACGCGCCGACGGCTATTATCAACCTCGCCCGGCGCGCGGGCATGGCGCCAACTGAGGTGACGCATACGGCTTCGTTCGGCATGGGCCTCCTGTCGGTCGGAACCATCCTGGGTTGCCTTGCGGTTCCGCTGTTGGCGGAGCGCATTGGCCGCAAGCGCACGCTGGCTTTTTATTTCCTCGGCATGTTGATCTGCATCGTGCTTAGTTTCGGCTGGGCGTTTTACCTGCCACAGGGGCTGCATCCGTTCATTGCTGTGCTGTTCTTCCTTGGCTTCTTTGGCG
>JBKQKT010000555.1:0-5060 GCA_052147365.1 Candidatus Korobacteraceae bacterium
AATGCGCCTGAGTGCCGTAGGCACGACAGTCTTTTTCTGCCGTCCCTACGGGACTCAATTCAATATCGAACACCCACCCAGCGCTCAAGCGCTGGGCTAAGCTCTCTCGCCCTTACAGGGCTACTGCCGCCCGGCAATTGTAAACGCTGATGCATACTTATGGAGTGCCCGTCGCTCTCCTCGAGTTCACATAACTTGTACTGATAAAACACGATGACCAACACAGCGCGAATTTGTCCATTGTCTTATGGGGCCTTGCTGCTCCTGTCATTCCTGTTCCCTTCCGCCGCGGCCACACAGCAAGTCGACACCAAGCTTCTCACCGAGATGCTGTGGCGGAATGTCGGCCCCTTTCGCGGGGGGCGCACGCGCGCCATCTCCGGTGTGCCGAGCCAGCTCAATGTTTTCTATGCGGGCGCGGTGAATGGCGGGGTGTGGAAGACAAACGACTTCGGCCGAACCTGGCAGCCCATCTTCGATCAGCAGCCGACGGGCTCAATCGGAGCAATCGAAGTCGCACCTTCGAATCCCAACATTGTTTATGTTGGCAGCGGCGAAGGGCTGCATCGTCCCGATCTGTCGGTGGGCGACGGAATCTACAAATCCACCGACGGCGGCGCAACCTGGACGCAACTCGGACTGCGTGACGGGCAGCAGATCTCGCAGATGGCGATCGATCCTCATGATCCCAACCGGGTCTTCGTGGCGGTTGCGGGCCATCCTTACGGTCCCAATTCTGAACGCGGCGTCTATCGTTCGACTGATGGTGGCCATAGCTTTCAGAAGGTGTTATCCAGGGACGACAACGTCGGCGCCTGTGACGTTAAGATTGATCCGTTTGACCCGAATGTGGTGTATGCCACATTGTGGGAGGCACGCGAAGGTCCCTGGGAAAACGCTGAGTGGAACGGCACGGGCGGAGGAATCTACAAATCAACCGATGGCGGCCAGACCTGGAAACAGCTCTCGGGTGGGCTCCCCAACGGAATCGCGCAGGCCTATGTCGCGATTGCGCGCAGTAATCCCAAGCGCCTCTTCGCATCGGTGGCGACGAAAGAAAAACTTGATCTCTATCGCTCCTTTGACGGAGGGGAGAGCTGGTCAACCGTGACCACGGATTCGCGTCCCAAGGGCCGCATCGGCGGCGGCGACCTCGCGGTACCGGCCATCGATCCGAAGAACCCGGATGTCATCTACGCGGTCACCGTGGTCACCTGGAAGTCGACCGATGGCGGCGTGACCTGGAGCGCGCTGCGCGGCGCGCCTGGCGGCGATGACTACCAGAACATCTGGATCAATCCCAGCGATCCGAACATCATCGTGCTCACCAGCGACCAGGGAGCCATTGTGAGCGTGAATGGCGGCCAGACGTGGAGCTCGTGGTACAACCAGCCTACGGCGCAGCTCTACCACGTGAACGCCGACAACGCATTTCCATATCGCCTGTGCAGCGGACAGCAGGAGAGCGGATCGGTCTGCATCGCTAGTCGCGGCAACGATGGCGAGATTACCTTCCGCGACTGGCATCCGGTGGCGGCGGAAGAGTACGGCTATGTCGTGCCTGACCCCCTTGATCCCGACACGGTGATCGGTGGCAAGCTAACGCGCTACGACCGGCGCACCACGCAAGGGCAGAACATCATGCCTGTGCCTCAGGGAGCGCCGGACTTCCGCGTGATTCGGACCCAGCCGATCGTATTCTCTCCGGTTGATCCCCATCTGCTCTACTTTGCCGCAAATACCCTCTGGACGACGCGCGACCTGGGAAAAAGTTGGATGCAAATCAGCCCCGACCTAACGCGCAAAACCTGGGAGGTTCCAGACACGGTCGGAGTCTTCCACTCCGAGCCGTCGGCACAGGCCAGGCAGCGCGGCGTGATCTACGCGCTCGCGCCTTCGCCGCTGGACATCAATCGCATCTGGGCCGGAACAGACGACGGCCTGATCTGGCTGACCAACGACGGCGGAGCGCATTGGAACAACGTCACGCCGCCCCAACTGTCGGCCTGGCAGAAAGTATCGGTGATAGAGGCGAGCCACTTCGATCCGCAGACGGCGTACGCAGCGGTCAACACTTTGCGGCTTGACGATCTGCGGCCGCACATTTACCGCACGCGCGACGGCGGAAAGAGCTGGACAGAGATCACCAACGGCATTCCGGGCAATGAAAACGTAAACGCTGTGCGCGAAGACCCCAAACGCAAAGGCCTGCTGTTCGCGGGCACCGAGCGCGCAGTGTATGTTTCGTTTGACGACGGCGATCACTGGCAATCGCTGCGGCTTAACATGCCCGCAACTTCGGTTCGCGACCTTACCATCAAGGACGATGACCTCGCGGTCGCGACCCACGGGCGTGGATTCTGGATTCTCGACGACATTACCCCACTGCGGCAACTCGACGAGAAAATTGTCGCTAGCAACGCGTTCCTGTTCAGCCCCGAGCCGGCCTTGCGGGTTCGCTGGAACACCAACCCCGACACTCCTCTGCCCCCGGACACGCCTGCCGGACAGAATCCGCCTGACGGCGCGATCCTCGATTACTACCTGAAGTCAGGGGCAACCGGGCCTGTAACCCTGGAAATCATGGACGGCGCGGGCAGGCTGGTCCGCCGCTTCTCGACCATCGATCCGGTTCCGCAACTGAATCCAGAGCTTGACATACCTGCATATTGGCTGCGCCCGCCGCATCCCCTGGCCAGCAACGCCGGATTCCATCGCTTTGTCTGGGACATGCATTACGCTCCGGTGCCGGGCATCAAGCCCGAATATCCGATTGCCGCCGTGCCGTGGAACACGGCCCCGACGCCGACTTCGCCCTGGGTGATGCCCGGTCGATATACGGTTGTTCTCACCGCCAATGGACAAAAATGGGAGGAATCGCTGGAGGTGAGGATGGATCCGCGGGTGACCGCATCGACGGCCGACCTGCAAAAGCAATTCGATCTTTCGCAGCAGGTCTATCAGGACCTGCTAGCCTTGCAACCGGTTATCGAGAAGGTCGCTGCGGCCCGCGCGCAACTTAAGACAATGCGCGAGAAGGCAAGTGGCGCGAATGCCGCCAAGATTGATGAGGCCAGCAAGGAACTGGAAGCACTCGAGGGCGGAAGCGGCCGGCGGCGCAGACGCGGCCCGCAGGCAGAAAACCTCTTGGGGGTGCGCAGCTCCCTGCTTGAGATGTTAACCAGGCTTCAGGAAGTTGACGCGGCCCCGACAACCCAAGCGGCCGCGGCGGTGCCGAAGCTGCACGAATCAGTGGTAACGTTACTTGCGCAATGGCAGGACGTGGAAGCGAAACAGTTGTCGCCTCTCAAGATTCAGCCGTGAGAAGCGAGGAAAGCAGATCCCTCGCGGCCTGAAGGCCGCTCGTGATGACAAGAGTAGAAGGTCTTCCGCGTCAGTGAGCTCATGATGACAAGGTCGAGATGGAAGCGATATGAAAAAGAAAGTGCAGCGATGTGAAACCTGCGTGAACCACCGCTCCTCGTTGGTTGACAATGTGCGCTGACGGTCAATAAACTCGATATTTTACCCGCACTCGCGCAGTGCATTCAGGGTGCTGGCACAACCATGCCGGACTTATATTTTGCAAGATATTTGCCCCTGTTGATTCACATCGCAATCGCCGCAATTCTGGCTGTCGCGATGGTCCTGCTCTCCTATTTCATCGGCCAGCACAAGTTCAGTCGCGCCAAGATGACGCCGTACGAGTGCGGCATGCAGCCCGTGGGGGATGCCAAGCAGCGGTTCACAGTGAAGTTCTACCTGGTCGCCATGTTGTTCATCCTGTTCGACGTGGAAGCCATTTTCCTCTATCCCTGGGCGATCGTAGGGAAGCCTCTCAAAGCCGACGGTCTGGGGCTCTTCTGGTTTTCAGAGATGCTGGTGTACATCCTCATCCTGCTCGTGGGCCTGTGGTACGTCTGGAAGAAGGGCGTGCTTGACTGGAACAAGCAGGGCAAGGCGGAGAGGATCTGACATGGCGCTGGAGCCGGCGATCACCGACCTGGAGCAACTCAAGGGCCGCCCCGAAGTCGCGCGCCTGTTGGCGTGGAACGCGGGTGCGGTCGCCGGCGCGAAGTTTGATCGCAACGAACTCACCATCTACATCGACCGCACCTTCGTGCGCGCAGCCTGCCTTACGCTTAAGAACGACTCCGAACTTCAGTACAACGCACTGTCCGACATCACTTGTGTGGACTGGTATCCTAACGAGCCTCGCTTCGAAGTCGTCTATCAGTTGTTTTCGATTTCGCACAAGAAGTATTTGCGGCTGAAAGTCAGGCTCTCAGGCAGCGATGCCAGCGTCGATTCGCTGGTGCCCGTCTGGCCGGGAGCGAACTTCTTCGAGCGCGAGGTCTTTGACCTGTTCGGAGTGCGCTTCGATGAACACCCCAACCTGACCCGCATCATGATGCCGGAAAACTGGGAAGGTCACCCGCTACGCAAGGATTATCCGGTCGAGGGCTACCGCTAAATCATGGCCCACATGACTCCAACGCCGGTGCTGGATTCTACCCAGGACAGGACCATGGTCCTGAACATGGGGCCGCAACATCCTTCGACCCATGGTGTCCTGCGGCTACTGCTGGAGATTGACGGTGAAACCATCGTCCGCGTGATGCCCGACATCGGTTATCTGCACACCGGCATCGAGAAAACTTGCGAAGCCAAGTTCTACCAGCAGGTCGTTCCGTTGACCGACCGCATTGACTATCTCGCCCCCATGACCAACAACCTGGCCTACTGCCTGGCCGTGGAGAAACTACTGGGGATCGAGATTCCGCCGCGCGCCCAGTGGATTCGCGTCATGCTGAACGAGTTGACGCGCATCAACTCGCACCTGGTATGGCTGGGAACGCACGCGCTCGACATCGGGGCCATGACCGTGTTCCTGTACTGCTTCCGCGAGCGCGAGGAATTGCTCAAGATCTTTGAGATGGTCAGCGGCCAGCGGATGATGACCAGCTACTTCCGGATCGGCGGACTGGCGCTCGAACCCGCCACGGGATGGACCGACCGAGTTCAGAAAATTCTTCAAACATTTCCATCCCGCATCGACG
>JBKQKT010000556.1:0-4212 GCA_052147365.1 Candidatus Korobacteraceae bacterium
TCCTGCCCGGCACTGGACTGCGCATAACTCTGCTGCGGGCAGAGCGCAGGCAGCATCACCATTACCAGACCGAACCTTGCCAACCTCTTGCAATGCATTACCATTTGGTGTTTCATACGCGCTGCTCCTCGTGAGAGCCCTGGTTGGTCACCAACCATCTCGTTAGCCTGGAAATGTCATTTTCCGGATTGCGGCGATGATGGGTCAGTGACTGTTGACACAGCTAGCTGTGACGGGGCAGACCCAGAGTGCCCGGTACTCCAGGTTCGCGCCCCGATTTAAGCGCGAACCTGGGCAGGGAAACATCCTCCGCTGTCTCCAGCTATAATCCAAGGAAGCGTACCCATCTGGAGAGATATCTCCCACACAAGCAAAATCGGCTAATGGGGGCACCCCTCGAACAGTGAAAGGTGAACAGCGAAGCCGTGAGTGAACCGCAGCGTAACTTGACAGTCGATGCTCTGGAAGCGGGCGATGGGCGCGCCCAAGGGAAGCTAGAAGGCCGAGTTCCCGAACTGGCTAACGAGGCCGATCTGCGCGAGGCGCTGGAGCAGGCCTTCGACTATCGCGGCGACGTGACCATCATGCGCAAAGATGGCTCGCGCGTGGAGGGCTACATCTTCGACCGGCGGAGCGGGCCGACGCTGGGCGAATCCTTCGTGAGAATCATTCCAAACGAATCCGCCTCCGCCCAGGTTAGCGTCCAAAAGCAGGACGCAAATCCTTCGACAAGCTCAGGGCAGGCCCTGGGGCACCCGCAGAAGGTTTCCATTCCTTACTCCGACATCGCCGCGCTGGCCTTCAGCGGGCGCGACATGGCTGCCGGCAAAAGCTGGGAAGCCTGGGTCCGCAACTACTGGGAGAAGAAAGCGGCGGGCGAGAGGGGAATTGGGCTGGAGCCGGAGAAGCTGGAGTAGCCGGTTTTTTCACGCGGTGGGATCGAAAGGGCTGAAGCGGAACTGCTGCTCTGCCACGATAGGGCAGTCGACATGAAAGGCAGCACGACTCTCTCCATCCGCTCCCCGGTGTGATCGTTGTGCGTGCCATCGTATTCGGAATAGGTGTGCGGAATGCCGAGCCTGGTCATCTCATGATCGAGCTTTGTGGCGCCAGTTACGATATCGCTATCTTCATCGAAGCGCCCGACATCGAAACCCAGCGCATGCAGCCGCGGTTGTCCAGCGGCGTAGTGAGCTGTGATCTCGTCCAGCAAATTGGATTTCCAGCGGACAACCACCGCGGGCACCGGCTGGCCTTTCGCATCGAAGGGCCAGTCGACACCAAATGGCGGATTCGCAAGATCGGGAGAGAACGCCGCGGCCAACGCCAAATCAACTTGCGGCCCCATGCCGGCCTGGAATATCTCATTGAAGGTCTTAGCGCGTTGCGCTTTCACTACGCCGGGTCGATCCTGCTGCTCATCCCAGTAACTGCAGCAAGGACTCATGCCGTACGCAGCGCTGAAGACTTCGGGATGATCCATGCCTATTCGCAACGCGCCGTATCCGCCCATCGAGTGCCCGGCAATGCCACGGCTGCCCGCCTGCGGCTGAGTGCGGTAATGTGCATCGATGTAACTGATCAGGTCGCGTACAATGAAGTCCTCCCAACCGCCGGAGAGCGCCGAGTTCGCGTAGAAGCTGCCGCCGAATCGGTTGAAGCTGTTCGGCATAACTACAATCATCGGCTGGATTGCGTGCTGTTGCAGCAAGCGATCCATGATCTCAGGCAGGCCAACGTAGCTGGGATTCATCCAGCCGCGTTCGTCGCCGGTGTAGCCGTGCAGCAAGTACAGAACGGGATAGCGCCGGCTTCCAGAGTCGTAATCCGGTGGCAGATAGATGGAAACGGCGCGATCGGGCGAGTCCTTGACGCGATTGTTCTCCAACGCCGCGCTGTGAACCGTGATCGCAACCACCTGGCCGTGCGGCTTAGGATCGAGCGCAAGGGTGGCAATTGCGAGCGCAAGAATTAATCCTGCGGGAATCAGCTTCAACCACGCGTCGCAACTAGGCACGCACGATGTAATGTCTTGCGCCTTGAGTCTCAATGTGGTGTTCTACTGTTCTTCTTGTACACCTGCTGAACGCCAAGAATGTGTTTCGTTCCTGCGTCGTTATTGGCGCTTTGCGATTCACGATCTGTGGATTTCATTGAGATTCTGACACTACTGAGCGACAATGACAATAACATGGAAACCGCCGGGGCACCCACAGAGTGGCAATAGTCGAAAGAAATGAAGAAGAGCAGATTTCACTCGAAGACGTGGGCCACCCAGCCCGCTCAGGATAACGTATTCCGCCTCGCGGTCCCACTCATTCGAAACCCGCGATTGAGTGGGGCACCCGGCGAACCTGGGGCACGAGGCGGGAGACCAGGCACCTGGCCGGGGAACCTATATGTTTCAGCATATAACTATCAACAGGCAACGACTTAGGGGAGAACCCATCGATCTGGGATTTTTGGCCGAGTGCTTAGTGTTCTATGAAAAGGTTCGTATGGTATCGGACGTGGAAAGCTTCCGATACCTCGTCCGGTCCTGTGGTCCGGACGAAGTTCTCGAATTGCTTCGGATGGGCGCGCTGGAGATCGAGTTTTTTGACAATCTGACAGGTGTGCCCACAATTCAGACAAATATAGGCCCATTGCACGACCTTGCCACGATCACCAGCAATGAAACTAGATATCCCCAAGTCTCCCGTCAGCTCGTTGACGAGCTAGTCGGACCGTCCGGGAAGGGCGCGAGCAAGATGTTCCGCGAATTTTCCCGACTCGTGCATCGGTCCGAGTTCACGAAGGAAATGTTAGATAAGGCTCGAGAAGACTGGATGGATGAGTCTTATGTGGTGCCCGCTATAAGAAGCTATCTCGCGATGGTAGCCCCCGAGTATCCCGTACCCGACCCCCTAAGATTTCGTGTCGAGATGATTCCCGGGAAGGGGTTCGGAGTCTCGACAAATATTGATTTCGAGGCAGCCAATGCGGCATACCACAAACATACCCCGGCCGAATATTCGTCTCTGTCTCAGGCGTGGATCCTAATCAGCCTCGCTGATACGAGAAGGGATCTCATGGTCGGGTCACGTAACGACTCCGAGTTCGCCCTCGCGCCCGAGCGTGCGCTCATGGCTTCGTGCAAGCTCGCAGAGATATTATCGACGGCCTCGCACGGGACTCGGGTGATCGACCTTTTTCAGGAACAGGTCATCGGCGATATTCCCAGCATTCGTGGCGCGGTCAACTCTGGTGGGAGGACATTTCGTGAAGTTATCCAATTAATCGATAAGGGCAAGAAATTCAAGGAATGGCTTCGAAAGCACGAAAGCGCAGAAGAACTAAGAGACGAATACTTGCGCGAGGTTACCCATGTTGACTGGGCAGATAGGTTACCAACAAGATCGGCCCGCTGGCTCCTAATCACCGCCGCAACGACGGCGTTAGGTTTCGCTGGCGGGCCTTTAGCAGGGACTGCTGCGGCTGTGGGGCTTTCGGCGGCCGACTTCTTCTTGCTGGACAAGCTGTTGAAGGGATGGAAGCCTAACCAGTTTGTTGAGGGTCCTCTGAAGCAGTTCCTTAGAGTGGGGGACTGAGGGGCCAGTTGCCGGGTGCCCCACTCATTCGAAACCCGCGAATGATGAAGGAGACAGAGATGCCTAAGAAGAACACCATTGAAGTTCTGGAACGCCGTAAGACGATGATCGATGCTCTCATTACGTTCATAAAGAAGCATCCGAAGTCCGCAGATGATGCACACGCGAAGGGACTAGATAGCGGGAAGAACGGGCTCTCGTTCCCTGACTATGCACTGATCGTTCCTTATTGGAACAACGGCGACATTCAGCTGCGACTGCTGAAGTCCGGCGAGGACTGGATGAATCTCAATTCGGATGTCGAGCGATTGGTCTCGGATGATGTCTCTGAGGTCCCTGACAAGAAACTAGAAGAGATGCTGGACCGAATGTATCGCGAAGCGAACCCCGACGAGGAGGATGCAGAAGAGGAAGACGAATAAGTGTTTGCTAGAATTCCCGGCCATGAAGCGCCGGGTGCCCCACACATTCGCGGGTTTCGAATGTGTGGGATCACGAGTCGGTGGAGCTACTCGCACTCCCACTCATTCCAAAAGCAGGAATGAGTGGGGCACCGGGCGAGTTGGCCTGATGACGCCAACGATGTAACTGACAAGAATGAATTACGATTTTTGACGGTTTT
>JBKQKT010000557.1:0-5401 GCA_052147365.1 Candidatus Korobacteraceae bacterium
CAGGTGTCGCAGCGCTGCGAGTCAGCGCCCCGCTTGGGGACGTTCTCTTTCCATTTCAGGGATTTAGAGAGGTCTGGCTGGGGCGGGAGGATTCGAAGCCGGCCCCGGTAGCGCTCTTAAGGTCGTGCAAAGTAGGAAGAAAACGCCTGCGACGCGAAGCGCGTGTAGCAGGCCGGTGTAGCGCCTGGCAATGGCAAAAAAGCCTGGGCTCAGAGTTCGACCGGGGCGCAATCGAGGCCGGAAGTGCATCATGGACGGCAGGCGTCGCAACGCTGCCGGAGGCGGTCGAAGTGAGAGTTCGGTTCCTAGAACCGTCCGCGATGTCCTTCGGGATCGCCGGGCGGACGTCGCTCCGCTTCGCTGACCCAAATGCCTGTCATTCCCCCATGCCAGTGTCGCGCGTCCGGGCGGAGACCGGATTGGATCAGTCACAATGGGTGGAGAACCCACACGCACCGGCGACTTCATTTTTGCTGGCGAATCAGAAATTTAACCTGATAGCGACAGGCGAAGTCCTGGAAAGGGAGGTGGCGATGTAACCTGAAACCTTTCGAAGCGGTCCAGAGGGTTCAACTCCCTCCCGGCAAAGGCGCAGCCTGCCAGCCGGAAGCGAGTCTTGCGGGGGCGGCGGCGACGACGCTCTTGAAGCGTAGACAGCGGATGCTGAAGCCCTGTGTTAGCCCCGAGATAATTTTCCGCTGAGGCCTTCGGTGTTCAGTTCCCCGGGGCAGTATCGACGAGGCCGTCAAACGCGAGGTCTTGTCGGCTCGGCCGGGGTCCTGGAGCAGGGCAAGGGCATGGGATGGATTGCCAGGGAACCTGTGATGTCCCCGCGCGCGCCCACGGGTGCGGCACGCCGGAAAGGGGCACGCCGGCTGAACAAACGCGCAGGCCTGCTGAGCGGCCTCCACGCTCACCGGGAGCGCCTTTAGCGAGCACGAACGAGAGGAGGAACACGTGGAGCCTGGAACCGAATCAATAAGGAACCAGGTGTGCGCGAGCGGGAAGTCGTAGCGCCTCCATAGTACTGATGACGTCGCGGAACCGGGGCTTGCCGGGACCCGGCCGACGGAAGGGAGACGCCGCGCGTAAGCGTCTTGCTCGCTTTGGGCTCACGCTTCACCCGGACAAGACAAGGCTCGTCGACCTCCGTTGTAGCGCGACAATCTGGATAGGAAGACAGTCAGGACGATCCCTTAATTGTCGCGCGCGTCGGCGGGCGTCCGGCTACGCGGGCTTTTTCGACGGCTTCCTTTCGCCGATAGCAGTCGACGTTCATATCAAGGATCGTGGCGTGGTGCACGATACGGTCGATGGCGGCGAGCGTCATAGCTTGGTCGGAGAAGATTTTTCCCCATTCGCCGAGGGCTGGTTGGCGGTGATGAGCATGGATCGGCGCTCGTATCGCGCGCTGATCAGTTCGAACAGAACGCTCGTCTCCGCCTGGTCCTTGGTGACATAGGTGAGATCGTCGAGGATCAGGAGATGATATTTGTCGAGCTTGACGATCGCGGCTTCGAGGGCGAGATCGCGGCGTGCGATCTGAAGCTTTTGCACAAGGTCGGTGGTCCGGGCGAACCGAACGCGCCAACCCTTTTTCGATCAATGGCAAACCGAGCGCCGCCGCAAGATGGACTTCCCGGCGCCAGGCGGCCCGAAGCACAAAAGATTAGCTCCCTTTTCGAGCCAGGCGTCGCCAACCGTGAAGCTGATTCGCGCGATGGAGTGGAAGCTCTATTTATTGAAGCGCCTTTATACTTTCTGAGGCGTTGTTTCGATCGCAGATAAAAATCCACTCTGCGCCCAGTCTCCCACCCCGCCTAGCGCCGTCCCGATGAACGACTCTTCGGCATGGAGCCCGGCAGCCACCTGACGTAGAGTGCTTCCCGTAGTTAAGGCAGCCAACAGATCGTATTGAATTGGGGTTAGATCATGAGTACAAACTACGAAATTAGTACGATTCATTGCAATATACTCGTACGCTGGTTCAGGTAGACTAGGCGTCTCTTTACGACGCACATCTTTGAAGTATTGATTGACAGGATAACGAAAGACGAGTAGCCGAAGACAAGGCGCAGGCGTCAGACGCGCGCCCAGTAACTTGTCGATTGGAATTGCTAACAATGAATCGCGATCTGCTAGTAACAGCCCTTCGCTGCCTGACCCATCAAACGTCTCGGCAATCGCCCGCTCGAGAGTAGCGAGGTCGACGATGAAGTCAGGCCAACTCTCCCGTTCGTCAGGCGGCGCGCCGAAACCGGGGCGCGACTCGGCCAGATACCGAGGAAAGTTTTCGGCTAATCGGTTCAGGGTGTAAGTCCGTGAAGGATAATATTTGAGATATTCTAGCGAGAAAAGCTTGAACAGTTCTTCACCGAGAGCGTACAACAAAACTGGAAACTCGGCACGGAGGCATTCCTGTAGGCGGGCAAAGTACGCATGACTATAGATCGCCATACGTCCAAGAGCAGAAAGTGAATGGGAGCGTGTTATCACCTGTTCGAGATCGTCAGCCGAAATATCTATATGTTGCCGCGCCGCATCGGAGGCAAGCCCGCTCTGTATGCCGGCAGGATTGCTGATCACGGCCTGCATCCACTGCTCTATCGTCTTAAGACCTCTTTGTTGCTCTCTCATTGGTCCCCCGATCGCATGAAGTGTATCGGAGTTGAAATAGCGAAGGCGTCGGGCTCGATAGATTGTGGCAGAGAGTTAGCGCTACGACTGCCAGATGAGGCGCCGACGTAGTCGCGCGCTTTGAGTACCTCAGCATGAAGCGTGGGAAAGTCGGGAATCTTCGCGTCCCACTCGACAAGGGTGGCAGCTCCGCCGGTTAGCTGCTGGGCCAAGCGATACAATTCCCAAACCTCATCGATCACGTGGCTGTCGTGGGTATCGATCACATGGGTGCCATAGTTGCGATGCCCCGCCAGATGGAACTGAACCACGCGATCATGCGGTAACGACTTCAGATAGTGCACCGGATCAAAATCGTGATTGACGCTAGAGACATAGACATTGTTCACGTCAAGCAACAATCCACAGTCTGCCTCGGTTGCCATCCGGACGAGAAAGTCACATTCGCTATACGTCGACTCCGCGAAGGCGAGGTATGTGCTGGGATTCTCGAGTACGAACGGGCGTTCCAGAAAATCCTGCACGATCCGAATACGGTCAACAATATGCGCCAGGCTTTCGTCGTGGAGCGGCACTGGCAGCAAATCGTGAGTGTTGAGACCATTGACGCCAGTCCAGCAGAGGTGGTCGGAAATCCAAACTGCGTCGATCGCTCTTGCCAGTTTTTTCAGCTTTCTTAGGTATTCGAAATCCAGCGGGTCAGTGCTGCCGATAGACAAAGACACACCGTGCATCACGATTGGATAAAGCTCGGAAACTTGTTCGAGCACGTGACGCGGCCGCCCGCACGAATCCATAAAATTTTCTGAGATAATCTCGAACCAATCTACTTGTGGATGAGTATCAAGCACGTAATTAAAGTGAACGCTACGCAGACCGACGCCAAAGCCGAGGTTCGGATATCCCAATCTTGCATTATTCATCTGAAAGGGACGCATCTCTTCTGTGACAACGCTCATTTCATGATCTCCAGGTACAGAACCCGCCCAAAGCTCCGTGGGCCCTGCTCGGAAATCTGTCTTCAGAAGCGAGGGAAGACTGCGGTCGCGAGAGATTTCGCTTAAGAGTGCGCCTCAGGTACCTGCAGGCGGCGGCGGGTTAGGGCCGTCCGGTTTTGGCGAAGGGCCAAAATAATTCTTCGCGTCTTGTCCGTCCGGGACCTTTCCATCCGCAACGAATGTCCTACCCTGTTCATACATGCGCGTCTCGAAAATCTGACGGGCCACCTGCCAAACTTTCTGTCCGTAGTAAGGTCCCGGGGGCTCTACCAACGGTCCCTGTCGTGGATTCGGAGCCGCCGACGCCTGGTTCATGTACCACTGAGGCCCTACGGTGCCATTGGGTCCCGCCAGGGTGCTACAACTCCCCTGACCGGAGCACGAGTTGTTTCCCGGCTCGGTTTGTTGGCCGCCATTGGATCCGCCACCGCCGCAAAATCCCTGTCCGCGGCAATTATTGAGCGAATGACAGTAGTGATGAACGGTCGCGCATTGACCGGTTCCCGCCATCACTGCCGCCCCGTCGACATCCTGATGAGCGCAGGAGTTCAAGCCCATGCAAACATGAAATTCTTTAATCGTCGCTGCCACTATATTCCTCCCGTTAGTCCTCTAAACGCTTGGCGCTTTTCGCGATCTGCGTCGCAACTTGACGCCCAGTTTGCGGTGAGACGAGGATACGACATCGGTGGGGCAGGTCAAGAGGCCTGTCAGGCGTTTCTCGGTCAGGCCGAACCTTTGTTAGTGCAAGGCGTCAAACAAATTGTGGGCCGTCCGTTTACGTGGTTTTGGAGGTCGAATACACCCAGCCGGTTGTGATGGTAAATATCGGGGTTCGTGGCCGATTTTCCATCAAATTAATCTGCTTGCCGCGCCTTACGATCTCTAACGTGCAGCGGATCATGTTTTTCGTTTAATTTGGTGGCACATGCCAAACCTAGCTTGACTCTCTCTGTCTGATATTTGATAGCTGATTATTGATGGGCGCTTCTCCTTTGCGGCGCCCTGTTTTGGCAGGTGGGGAATAAGAATGTCCGCGAAGGACTCGGGCGACGGGAAGCTACATCGTAATTGCTGGGCCAACGATCAAAGTATCTATGCGCCGCAGCCGGCCGAAACGGACGCTAAGCGGACCAATCGTGGATCTGGAGAAGGCTCGGTGAGGCTGAGTTATCTTTATGGCCGGCGGCGCGCCGCGCATTTTGCCAGCCTTCGCTTGGGGCAATAGCTTCAGAGGTAAACCCTGCGCAGCCTTCTGTTCAGGCATTTTCTTATAGCGAGACGATCAGGCCTCTCCTAACCATGATTTTGATGACACCGGAAGCAAAGGAATAAGTCATGAATATACCTGCGCGGCCTTCCTTCCTTTTCCTGATATCGGCGTGTTCGTGGAGCGCGCTGCTCCAGTCGGAGGCTTTCGCCCAGGCGTCGCCCGTTTCCAGCGCGATCACCATCAGTTCCACTGTGCCCCCTGATGTCCCGAACGGATCTTCGGCATCGGTAGCCGACTTGGCCTATTTCGCCTGGCAAGAGTTCATCGCGCTGAACTGGCCGTCGCTCGTTCCTGCGGCAACGGGGCAGCGCGGAAGGCCCGACCTCACGGCGGATTTTTTGAGCATCAAGAAGGGCGCTGACGGCAACTATCCGTTGCTCGTCTGGCAGACCTACCGGCACAAGAACGAACTGTTTCCCGCAGACGGCAAGACCGATCTCAGCTTCGACTCGAACGCGCCGACCTACAAGTATAAAGGCCCTCCGATCAAGCC
>JBKQKT010000558.1:0-4329 GCA_052147365.1 Candidatus Korobacteraceae bacterium
CTCCAGGAGCGAGCGGACCTGGGCTTCGCCGCCTCTGGTTGTCAGGTCGAGATGTGCGAGACTGTGCATCTCTCTTGCCAGTCTACCCAAATCGAGCCAGCGATTCCATGCCAAATTGGAAACGACCTGCCACCTCTATCCGCCGGCGATGGCGCCGATGATAATCAGAGGCTCGGCCCCGGACGCAACGGCGTCAGGGAGCGGTGCGTCGGGCGACTCGTGGGACAGGTCCTCTTCGCAGGCGAAGAACCGCAGGAAGGGGCGGCGCTGCTTCGTCACGTGATCGCGAATCGTGCCGCAGAGCATGGGATAGCGAGCCTCGAGGGCGTCGAGGACCGAGCGCTGCGTCGCCGGGCCCTCGACCTCGAGCTGTATCTCGCTGCTGACGTGCGCCAGCGTCCGCAAGTGGGATGGGAGTTCGACACGGATCATGGCAACGTTTGCACCTCAACCGAAAGCACCGCCGGAAGATCGCGCACGATTGGCGACCAGTTGTCGCCGGCGTCAGGCGAAACGTAAACCTGTCCACCGGTAGTGCCAAAATATACGCCGCACTTGTCGAGCGAATCCACCGCCATGGCGTCGCGCAGCACGTTCACGTAGCAGTTGCTTTGCGGCAGACCTTTGGTGAGCGCCTCCCATTCGTTTCCACCGGTGCGGCTGCGGTACACGCGCAGCTTGCCTTCGTGGACGAAGTGCTCCGCATCGCTCTTAATGGGGACGACATAGATGGTCTCTGGCTCGTGGGCATGAACGTCAATCACGAAGCCGAAATCGGTGGGCAGATTACCGCTGACCTCGTGCCACGAGTCGCCAGCGTCGTCGCTACGCATCACATCCCAATGCTTTTGCATGAAAAGCACACCGGGGCGCGACGGGTTCATCGCAATGTGATGAACACAATGGCCGACCTCGGCATCCTGGTCAGGAATGTAGGGCGAACGGAGTCCTTTGTTGATGGGCTTCCAGGTCGCACCGCCATCGTCGGTGCGGAAGGCGCCGGCGGCCGAGATGGCAATGTAAATCCGGCCGGGATCTTTGCTATCCAGGATGACGCTGTGCAGGCACATACCGCCGGCGCCCGGCTGCCACTCCGGGCCGGTGCCGTGGCCGCGCAATCCGGAAAGCTCCTGCCAGCTGTGCGCGCCGTCAGTCGAGCGGAAGAGAGCGGCATCTTCCACACCGGCGTAAACCGTATCCGGATCGGTGAGCGACGGCTCAAGATGCCAAACGCGTTTGAACTCCCAGGGATGCTGGGTGCCGTCATAAAACTGATGGGTGGTGAGCGGCTTGCCGGTTTCCGCAGAAGTGTCGTAAACGAACTTGTTGCTCTCGCCCACAGGGAAGCCGCCGGGCCCCATCTGCGGTCCGCCCCCCGGCGTCTCCCATGTCTTGCCGCCGTCGCTTGACCTCTGAATGACCTGCCCAGACCAGCTACTGGTCTGCGACGCGTACAGCCGGTTGGGATCGGCCGGCGAGCCCTTCATGTGATAGACCTCCCAGCCAGTAAAGAGGGGGCCGCTTACGTCCCACTTTTCACGTTTGCCGTCTGATTCCAGAACGAACGCCCCTTTATGTGTGCCAACCAACACTCGTACCTTGCTCATCCTCACTCCCTCCTGCCCGCACAGCGGGGTGGTGCCACGATATAGACGTACCAGCTTGCCCCAAAACGACAAGATTGCCAGAAAATTTTTCGCCGCGCTCTTCGGATCCCGTTAGGCATGGAAGACTGCGACTCTTGGGTTGACCACCGTTGTCAAATATGACAACATAGTATAGCGCAAGGGAAGAACCCAGCGGGATGACATTGAAGACCAAGCCGGTTTCCTGGATTAAGGCGGCACTGAAAGACTTCCAGGCGTTTCCGCAAGGTGCCCAATCGATCTGCGTCGCAGCATTGACAATTGCGGCCGAGGGCGGTAAAGCGGACATTGCCAAGCCGATGCGCGGGATGGGACCGGGCGTGCTTGAGATTGCGCTTCCGTTTCGTGGCGATGCGTATCGCGTGGTTTATACAGTTCAGCTTGCTGAGGCAATCTGGGTCGTTCATGCATTCCAGAAAAAGGCGACACATGGCATCAAAACGCCCCGTCACGAGATCGATCTCGTTCGGGACCGGCTGAGAAGGCTACAGGAGGCATTGCGATGAAAAGTGAGAAGTTAGAGCTAGTGCACGGCAGCGGGAATCTTTTCCGCGATCTCGGTTACGAGAATGCGGATCTTGAGCAACTCAAGGCAATTCTTGCAGCGGAGATCATTAAGGTGCTCGATCGGCAACGACTGAGCGTGCGGGCCGCACAGCGTCAAACGGGCATCGCGGCCGCCGACTTCTCGCGTATCCGCAATGCCGAACTCAGGCGGTTCACCGTTGATCGCCTGATGTCAATCATCAACCGCCTAGGCTCGCGCGTCGAGGTCAAGATCAAAGTACGTCGTGGCGAGCCAGTTGAGCAGCGTGTTTCCGCCTAGCTCGCCACCGGCAAGTCGCGGTGTACGACCTTTACGTTGTATCCCGCCTTGGCCAGTGGCTTTCTTACCTCTTCGGCGATCATCACCGAGCGGTGCTTGCCGCCGGTGCATCCGAAGGCGATGGTGAGGTAGCTCTTGCCCTCCTGGATATAGTGAGGGATGAGATAGACCAGCAGCTCGGAGATGCGCCGGATGAACTCTTTTGTCTGGGGGAACGAGCGGATGTACTTTGCCACTTCGGGGTGCTGGCCGGTGTGATCGCGGAACTTGGGAATGAAGTGGGGATTGGGCAGGAAGCGAACATCGAAGACCAGGTCGGCGTCCTCGGGCACGCCTTCGCGATAGCCAAAGCTCACGCACGAGATGAGGATGTTCTTGTCGCGATTACCCGCCTGAAACCGCTCGATCAGTGACGCTCGTAATTCATGGACATTGAATTTTGTGGTGTCAATCACCACATCGGCCAAGGCCCGCAATGGTTGCAGGCGGCGGCGTTCGGCGGCGAGCGACGCTTTCACGCTGTGCTGCCGCCCCAAGGGATGTGGCCGCCGTGTCTCGCTGTAGCGCCGTACCAGGGCTTCTTCGTCGGCTTCCAGGAAGAGCACGGTTGTCTTCAGCAGGCGACGCAGCGAGGCCAGGATTTGCGGCAGCTTGTCCAGGCGCGCGCCTTCGCGAATGTCCACGACCAGGGCGGCCCTCTGGATTTCGGCCGAGTCAAGCACCAGTTCCGCGAAGTTGGCGATCAGTCCCACCGGCAGGTTATCCACGCAGTAGTAGCCGAGGTCTTCGAAAGTATTCAGGGCCGAGGCTTTACCGGCCCCGCTCATGCCCGAGATGATGACCAGCTCGTGGGGAACACGGCTGCGAGGAGGTAAACCGGGCGGCGATTTCTCTACAGCCGGTGTCGCGCTCGCCCTTCTTTTGGCGCGCTTAGGTGAGGGCATCTTCTGGACTTCCCCCGTTGCGCCGAGATTACCAGAATTGGCCTGCGGCGTCAGCTAATTAGGGATGCGGGAGCGCCGGGAAAGAAGCATAACTACAGCGAGCTGCTACCACCTTACGAGAATAGTGACTTCACTTCCACGAGCGTTCATAATGAGTGGGCCACTTCTCCCTTAACCCAAGTGTTTATGCCCGCGAATCTCCTGCGAAGTTTTTCGTCGCTGCTCTTGCTGCCCGGCTTTTGGATGCTCTGCTTGCCCATCCCCGCTGGAGCAGAAAGAATTCCGGCGACTATCGACAATGCGAACCTATGGCGTCTTCCGGGAAGCGTGTCGCCCCGTGCGCGTCCCGAACTCGATCGTGGCGCGGTGGACAGCTCAATGCCGATGGAAGGCATAAAGCTCGTGTTCCAGCCCACGCCGGAGCAACAAAACAGTCTGGAAACGTTACTGCGGCAACAGCTGGATCCGTCGTCGCCGAATTATCACAAGTGGCTCTCGCCGGAGCAATTTGCCGAGCGCTTCGGAGTCAGTCCCGACGACATCAGCCGTGCTGCAAACTGGCTGCATCAGCAGGGCTTTACAACGATAATTCCGGCGCGCAGCCGTACCTGGATCAGCTTCAATGGCTCGGCTGCCCAAGTGGAAGCCGCTTTCCACACACCGATTCATCAATATCTGGTCAACGGCAAAGTGCATTACGCGAACGCTGCCGAGCCTTGGCTACCCAGCGCATTTCGCGACGTGGTCATGGCCGTCAGTTCACTCAACAACTTTCGCCCGCGGCCACACTCCATCGTTAGCGTGCAACCGCATTTCACCTCGGATGTCAGCGGTAAGCATTTTCTCGCGCCGGACGATTTCGCCACCATTTACGACATTCATGGCCTGTACAACAGCGGCATCGACGGCTCCT
>JBKQKT010000559.1:0-3595 GCA_052147365.1 Candidatus Korobacteraceae bacterium
TTCTGCGCCAAAGCGATCTCGTCCCGCGTGAAAACCAGCGTCCCTACCGACCGCAAATCAATCTTCAGCCGCGACTCATCTTCAAGCTCGCGCACAAACTCGGGATACATTCGGGCGCTGGCCGCAGCCAGTTCCCGCAGCCCAGGTTGCGTTTCCCCCGGACAATCGACCAGCATTCCTCCTGCCGCCCATGACGCCTCGCGCCCCAGTTCTCCCTTCTCCACTACCAGCACGCGCAGCCCATGCTGGTTCAGTTCGAGCGCCAGCGAGAGCCCGATAATCCCAGCCCCAATCACGATCGCGTCCCAATTCTTCACGGCTCCATTCTATCTGCAAGTTACTAAGGCCTTGAACCTGCAACGCAATTGACAGCTGCCCTCATCTCACAAACAATAAGTTCTACAGTCCATTTCAACTGAACCGGAGAGCGCACCCTTATGTCAGAAGGCGAGCAAGCGACCGTTTACCATCCCGAGCCCCAGAGCAACATCGGCAAATGGATTCTCATCGTGCTGGCCGTTGCCTACGTCGGAGCATCGGCCTACTTCCTGTATGACCAGCACCTCAAACTGGAAAAGGTCACGCAAGACGAAGTCGGCAGCCAGAAACAGATTGCCGATCTCACCAAGCGCATGCAGTCCGCCGAGGCCGATTCCGAAACGCTGGCCAAGCAGTTGGGTATGACCAAGAAAGAACTGTCGACGCGCGCCTCCGAGTTACAGCGCGAACAACAAGCAGCATCGGCCCGCATCGCCGCCCAGGCGGCACAAGAGAAACAAGACGTCAGCGCGGTTGCCGGCGAGGTAGGCTCGGTGAAAACCGACGTAGGCGGTGTCAAGAGCGACGTTGCCGCCACCAAAGCCACGCTCGATCAGACCATCGCCAAACTGCAGAGCACGATCGGCGATCTCGGCCAGCAGAGCGGACTGATCGCCAACACCCGCGCCGATCTCGAAGCCCTCAAACACCGGGGCGACCGGCAATATTACGAGTTCACTCTGGTAAAAGGCGCCAAGCCGCAAGCTTTCTCGACCGTCGCCTTGCAGCTTAAGAAGACCGATCCGAAGCATGGCAAGTATTCGTTGAACGTCACCGCTGATGACAAGACCATCGAGAAGAAAGATAAGAACATGAGCGAACCGGTCCAGTTCTATACGGGACGCGACCACATGCTCTACGAACTTGTGGTCTGGACGGTCGACAAGAACAAAGTCACTGGCTACCTGAGCACGCCGAAAAATGCGCCGGTGCCGATTACCGCGACGCCGCAGGGCTGAGGCATCCGTAGCACCGACAGCTATGCTGCCCGCCAACCTGCACACGCTCGGTGAAATCGCACTGCGCACCGGAGTCATCTACATTCTGGTGCTGGTCGGAATCCGCATTACCGGCAAGCGCGAGGTCGGGCAGATGACTCCGTTCGATCTCACGCTTCTCCTGCTGCTTTCGAACTCCGTGCAGAACGCCATGACCGGCCCTGACACGTCGCTCGCCGGAGGCGCGATCGCGGCCACCACGCTGCTCATCATGAACTACCTAATGGCCGACGTTTCCGGCGCGAATCGCCGCTTTCGGAAATATATTCAAGGACAGCCCAGCCTGCTGGTGCACGATGGCGAGGTCATCGAATCCCATATGGCGAAAGAGCACGTCAGCATGGACGAACTGGAACGAGCGCTGCGCGAGCACGGCGTCGGGACTTACAAAGAAGCTGCGCTCGCAGTGCTCGAAGTGGATGGCTCGATCAGCGTCCTCAAATATGACGATATCGAGCCGACGGCCTCGACTCACCTCAACCGGCGGAGATTTCTGAAGAAGAATTGAAGTCGTTGCAGCGGGGCCTTGCCCCGCTAACGGGGCGGAGCCCCGTCACCACACGACCACTCGATTCACAATTTCTACGGATGCGTCATCTTCTCCGGCTTCACCAGCGCATCAAATTCCTCACCCGTAAGATGTCCCAACTTCAACGCTGCTTCGCGCAGGCTGGAGTGATCAACGTGTGCGGTGTGGGCAATCTGCGCCGCCTTGTCGTATCCGACTCTCGGAGCGAGCGCCGTGACCAGCATCAGCGAATTCTTCACGTACCAGTCCACCTTGGCTCGATCCACCTCAATGCCTTTGATCATGTACTCCACATACCCATGGCACGCGTCGGTGATCAAAGTGACGGAATGCAGAAAGTTATAGATGATCACTGGCTTATATACGTTGAGTTCGAAGTTGCCCTGCGAACCAGCGAAGCCGACCGCGGCTGTTGCTCCATGAATCTGGGCGCAAACCATCGTCATCGCTTCGCATTGCGTGGGATTTACCTTGCCGGGCATGATCGACGATCCCGGTTCGTTTTCCGGAATGGAGAGCTCGCCCAAACCGCACCGCGGACCCGATGCCAGCCACCGAATGTCGTTGGAAATCTTGGTGAACGACGCCGCCAAAGTCTGCATCGCTCCCTGCGCAAACACGATCTCATCGTGCGCCGAAAGCGCGGCAAACTTATTGGGATGCGACCGGAAGGGAAGTCCGGTCAGCTCCGCAATCTTGGCCGCGGCACGCTCGGCAAACTCCGGATGCGTATTCAATCCCGTTCCCACCGCCGTTCCGCCAATCGCCAGATCGTACAAGCCATCCAGCACCAACTCCAACCTCTGAATGTCGCGATCCAGCAGGCTGGCCCAGCCGCCAAATTCCTGTCCAATCGTCAGAGGGACAGCATCCTGCAAATGGGTGCGCCCAATCTTCACCACCGAATCAAACTCCCGCGCCTTGGCGGCAATCGCATCGCGCACCGTCTTGATCGCCGGAATCAAATCATTCTTTACCCGCGACGCCGCCGCAATATGCATGGCCGTCGGAAACGTGTCGTTCGACGACTGCGACATATTCACGTGATCGTTCGGATGCACCGGCTTCTTCGAACCCAGTTCACCACCGGCAATCTCGATCGCGCGATTCGAGATGACCTCATTCACGTTCATGTTGGTCTGCGTGCCCGAGCCGGTCTGCCAAATCCGCAGCGGAAACTGATCGTTCAGCTTGCCGGCAATCACTTCGTCGGCGGCCTGCGTGATAAGCGTGGCGATGTTCGCGGGAAGCTTGCCCAGGTCCTGATTCACCAGCGCGCAAGCCTTCTTCAGCGTGCCAAACGCGCGAATCAGCTCCGGAGGCATGACGTCGCGCCCAATGTTGAAATGCAGCAGCGAGCGCTCGGTCTGCGCCCCCCAGTAAACATTCGCCGGAACTTCGATCTTCCCCATGCTGTCGGATTCGGTTCGCGTCTTCACTTGGGATGGCGCGGCGGGCTCGGTAAGGGTAGACATGATGATCTCCTGTGCCTCGGACTTGGCTGCCCCACCCTCGCGCCTTTTGCAAGGGTGGGTAATGTCGTCGGCAGGTATGAGAAATTATTATACGGCGTGAAAGGCAAAGCCCATGTTGCGATTAGTCTGCCACGCACCCTTCGCGGAAAGCCGCGAGGGCTAGGGCGCCCACTGTGTAGTTGTGTCATCGGAAGGCTGGGCTGCCCGGCCTTAGATCGACTTCACCGGGATCGCCATCACGTCATCCACCAAGCCAACTTCCTTCTGCACGAACG
>JBKQKT010000560.1:0-2545 GCA_052147365.1 Candidatus Korobacteraceae bacterium
CCACTGGTCCACGTAGGCGCTGTGGTCGTGGTCGAGGAAGTAGTCCTTGCGGACGGCGCGCATGTCGGTGCAGATGCCTTCGCTGGGCTGGCAGTTGAACTGCTTCAGCGCCATCCTCTTCCACTTGGTCGCGGCCTGCACCACCTGGGCGTTGATGGGGTGCTTGTCGCGGTCGTTGGAGATATGGAACTGGATCGGGGTGCGCGATCCATCGCGGTCGAGATAGTCATTGACGCCGCTCTCTTCGTCCACGATGAGCGGCACAGTGACCATCTGCAGGTTGAGTTCGTGGCAGAGGTTTTCCTCAATGTAGCTCTTCGCCTCGAAGATTGCCTTCTGGGTTTCTTTGGGTGACAGCAGCGAGCTGTAATCCTCCGGAAGCACGCGTTCCAGCTCTGTGTAGTCGCCAATTCCGGGGCCAGCCAGGTCCGCTTTCTTGTCAGCCATACGGTTGTTCTCCTTGAGTTTGCGGTCGACGTGCCGGCAGAGATGCCTGCCGAGTTGCGAATCCGGGAGCGCACGTCGCCACCTTAAGAAGAACACCGGCGGCGACGGAAGGCAGTAACGTGCGTCACTGAAGCGTGTGCGGTCACGCCGCATGGGCTGGAACGCGTATAGTTGTTAGGCGAGCAAGAGATTTTGGCGCGCAGGCGCTGGATTCTGCCGTCAACCGCGCCGAGTGTATCCCGGCCTGAGGAGAACGAATTGATGGCCACCACCGCGTCCCAGGATAAGGATTCCACGCTGCTGACCAGCTACGATCTTCATCTTTTCAACGAAGGCAAACACAACCGGCTGTTCGAAAAGTTTGGGGCGCACCTGACCGAATTTGAGGGCAAGAAGGGCGCTTATTTCGCGGTCTGGGCGCCGGACGCGGAGCGCATTTCCGTGGTCGGCGACTTCAACGGCTGGAACTCCGATTCCCATCCTATGAATCCGCACGGGAGCTCGGGCGTATGGGAGGCCTTCATCCCCGAGCTCGGCAAAGGAGCGGTTTACAAGTACCACATCCGGTCGCGCTATCACATGTACGAAGTGGCCAAGGCCGATCCTTACGGCTACTACAACGAAGTGCCGCCGCGGACGGCGTCTATTGTGTGGGACCTCGATTATGAGTGGAACGATGGCGAGTGGATGCGCACGCGTTATGAGCACAACAAGTTCGACGCACCGATCTCGATTTACGAAGTGCATCTCGGCTCGTGGATGCGGGTACCGGAAGACGGCAACCGCTCGCTAAGCTATCGCGAATTGGCGCCCAAGCTTGCCGACTACGTGAACGAGATGGGCTTCACCCATGTCGAGTTTCTGCCGGTGATGGAGCATCCGTTCTTCGGCTCCTGGGGCTACCAGGTCACGGGATACTACGCGCCCAGCGCGCGTTACGGCACTCCGCAGGACTTCATGTACCTGATGGACTACCTGCATCAGCACGGCATCGGCGTTTATCTCGACTGGGTGCCGTCGCACTTTCCCAACGATGAGCACGGGCTGGCGTATTTCGACGGCACACATTTGTACGAGCATGCCGATCCGCGCAAAGGATTTCACCCGGACTGGAAGTCGGCCATCTTTAACTATGAGCGCAACGAGGTGCGCGGCTTCCTTCTGAGCAACGCGATCTTCTGGCTCGACCGCTACCACGCCGATGGCCTGCGCATGGATGCCATTGCCTCCATGCTGTATCTTGACTACTCGCGCAAGCAGGGCGAATGGATCCCCAACCAATACGGCGGCCGCGAGAACCTGGGTGCGGTGTCGCTTCTGCGGCAGGTGAATCAAGACTCTTATAAGGAGTTTCCTGACATTCAGACCATCGCGGAAGAGTCCACGGCATGGCCGATGGTGTCGCGGCCCACATACATCGGCGGGCTCGGCTTCGGCATGAAGTGGGACATGGGATGGATGCATGACACGCTGCTCTACATGTCCAAGGACCCAATCCATCGCAGGTATCAGCACAACAAGCTGACCTTCCGCGGCCTGTACACGTTCACGGAAAATTTCGTACTGCCGCTCTCGCACGATGAAGTGGTCCACGGCAAGGGTTCGCTATACGGCAAAATGGCGGGCGATGAGTGGCAAAAGTATGCCAATCTGCGTCTCCTCTTCGGCTATATGTTTACTCAGCCGGGCAAGAAGCTCTTATTCATGGGCGGCGAGTTTGCCCAATGGAGCGAGTGGAACCACGACGGCAGCCTTGACTGGCACGCGCTCGGCTTCGAGCATCACCAGGGAGTGCAACGCTGGGTACGCGATCTGAATACGTTCTACCGCAACGAACCGGCGCTCTACGAAACCGATTTCAATCCTGCCGGCTGGCGTTGGATCGACGCTGACGATTCCGACAACAGCGTCCTGACCTACATGCGGCTGCGTAAAGATGGCACCGCACCGGTGGTGATCGCCTGCAACTTCACTCCTGTGCCGCGGCGTGGCTATCGAGTCGGAGCTCCCAACGAAGGCCATTGGCGCGAAGTGCTGAACAGCAACGCGGCCATTTACGGAGGTACCGATGAAGGCAACTTTGGAGGGCGCATGACGG
>JBKQKT010000561.1:0-14451 GCA_052147365.1 Candidatus Korobacteraceae bacterium
TCGCGCACCACGTCTTCGACTTTCGGCTGGAACGCTTCTTCCAGAGGAGGTGAAAATGGAGCTGGCGTGTCGGCTGATGCGATGCGGACTATCGGCGCGTCCAGAGAATCGAAGCACTCTTCGTTGATGATTGCTGCGACCTCGCCGGCAATGCCGCCTGTCTTGGTATCTTCGTGGAGCACTATCACCCGATTCGTTTTCTCCACCGTCCGGCGGATAGCGTCGCGGTCGAGCGGCAATACTGTTCGCAAGTCCACCACCTCAGCTTCGATGCCTTCCTTCGCAAGGATCTCCGCCGCCTCGAGCGCGACATACACCATGGCCGCATACGTGATAACGCTTACATCCTGGCCCTGGCGCACCACTCGCGCCTCACCGATAGGCACCGTGTAATCGCCGGCAGGCAGCTCTTCCTTAATACGCCGGTAGAGAAATTTGTGCTCAAAGAACAGCACGGGATTGTTGTCGCGAATGGCTGACTTGATCAGCCCCTTCGCATCGTAAGCGCTGGCCGGGCAGACGACCTTCAGCCCCGGAGTGTGCGCAAAGTAGGTCTCGGGGTTCTGGGAGTGGAACGGGCCGCCGTGGACGCCTCCGCCGGATGGACCGCGCACCACCACCGGCACGGGCGCGCCCCAACGGTAATGCGCTTTGGCCAGCATGTTAGTGATCTGGTTGAAGGCGCAACTGATGAAATCCATGAATTGGAATTCGGCCACCGGGCGCATGCCGGTCAGCGCCGCGCCGAAGCTGGCGTTAATGATCGCCATCTCGGAGATCGGCGTGTCCACCACTCGCTCCGGGCCGAAGCGGTCAATCAGCCCTTCAGTGACCTTGAACGCGCCGCCATAGATCCCAATGTCTTCTCCGATACAGAAGACCGCCGGATCGCGTTCCATCTCTTCCCAAATTCCCTGACGGATCGCTTCCAGATAGGTGACTGCTGCCATGAGTAGGGATTCTAATTCAATCAACAGCGGCGACGTGCCCGGTTGCCGCTGCCACCGAAAAAGCAGGCCAGCCCGAACAAGTATCCGAAGTTGTACCAAGGGCCGTTGTTGTGCACTTCGTAGATGTTGAGATCGCTCTTGAACAGCGAGACCACGAACACAAAGGGTGCGACAAATCCCTGCCACAATCCCAGCCAGAATCCCGCGACGGAGACCTTCTCGCCCGGCACGCCTTTCATATTGTTGGGTCCGGGAACGCAGCCCGCCGACATTGCGAGTAACAGCACAACCAGAATGAGTGCCGCGAACTTCATGACAAACCTCCCACATCCTGCTCGTGCGCAGAGGCGCAACTGTCTGCCAGCCAGATTCGATCACCCTACGTTGCTGTCGCTGCCAGCGCCTTGCCGCAATACGGGCAACACATATAGTCGCGCCGGATGGGCCGTCCGCAGTTGCTACAGCTTGGGATGGCTGCATAGCCGCACTTCGGACAATAGGCATAGTCCGATCCTATCGGCCATCGGCAGTTGGGACACGGCGCCAGCAGCGGCTTGCGCAACAGGAAGTAAGCAATGAAGCCGATCGCCTTGGGAATCACGATAACCAGCAGCGTCCACAGCAGCGCATTCATCCCTCGCCGTTTGGAATCCGCATAAACATACCCGGTCAGCAGCAGCAAGGCCGCCAGGAACAGCCCGCCGACAATCCCGATCAGGGGCATAACCGGCCGTGGTGGAAGATCGTGCGGACCCACATACGTCGGAATCAGTACGTTGAAAGCGACCTGGCAGACGGCAAAGGCGATAACGGCAGCCACCGCCCAGCCGGCCGGAATGATCCGCAGTTCTTCCTGGAAATGTGATCGGGCTTGCGTCATTGATGATCTCCTTCCCGCTCCCCGAGCATGGCCAGCGTCACCGACCGGTCAAGGACGGGGCGCGACGATGCCAGCATTGCCACCGCGATGACAACTGCAGGCAGCAACCAGGCGACAAACAGGCCCGGTTCAACGATGGAACCCGGCAAGCTCAGCCTCGCAGCCAGCCAGCCACCGAACCTCCACCACAACCATGCCGAGACGGTCGATGAAAGTACTCCGATGCAGAACGAGACTGAGATCAGCACGACCTGCGCCTGATGGTCCCGCAATTGCGCCGCGCGTGCGTGTACCTTGGCCTGCGTTGTAACCACCAGCGCCGGGCTGGCCGTGACTGCGAACGAGCGCAGCAACTGTCCGGTCTGCTCGAACGCCTCGGCGTACTCCGCACATTCCGAGCACTCCGCCAGATGCGACTGCAACCAGGCTCCTTCCGGGGTGGCAATGTCTTCCGCTCCGCGTCGGGTGATGAGGTCGATGGCTCGCTCATGTTCGTGGTTCGTCATTGGGCGCCGCCCTTCAGCGCTGGACGCAGCGCCATCACGCCGCGGTAGATTCGCGTCTTTACGGTTGCAACGGGAATTCGGATCAATTTCGCAATCTCCTCAAGTTTCATCTGTTCCTGAAATCGCAGCACCAGCACCTCGCGGAACAGCGGCGGCACTTTGCTCAGCGCTGCATCAAACATTTCGTGCTGCTGCTTGCCGACCGCTATATCCAGCGGGGATGGGCCGCTCGCTTCAGGTTCAAACGGCGCGCCGTCTTCGGGGTCCTGCATCTCATCGAGGCTGCTGGGACTTCGCTTCCGCAGATGGTCAATGGCGACGTTGTGGGCGATTGACATCAGCCACGTCACGAAGCGGTTGCGGCCGTCATAAAGATGGCCCTTCTCCAGCACCCGCAGCCAGGTCTCCTGGAACAGGTCCTCGGCCGTGGCGCGGTTGCCGGTCAAATGAAGCAGGTAGCGCAACAGCCGGTGCTGATACTGCTCGATCAAAGCGTCGAGCAAATCAGGATCGCGGCGCCGCAGGCCACGCGCGATTTGGGCCTCTTCGGTTTCCATTGCAACCAGCGAACTGAAGGCAGTGGCGACCATACTAAAGGGATATACGAACTAGGGGGAGAAAAAGACTCAAGGCAGAGCCGACCCAAAGCCCCGCCATTAAGACGTTTTGAAAGGGCACGGCCGGCTTGAACGGCCTTCGCACGGTTCGGACGGGACGTGCCCGCCCGCAACGTCTCGGAGGAGAATCAGTGTGGTAGCGTGAAACGGGCAGCCCCGCAGAGGTTCGGACTGGAAGTGTCAGGCCGCAACGTCTCGGAGGAGAATCAGTGTGGTAGCGTGGAAACGGGCCGAGCCCCGCGGAGGTTCGGACGGGACGTGCCCGCCCGCAAAGGAAATAAACGTCACGAGTGGCAACGCCACGGAGGGGAATCAATGTGGCAGCGCGAACGCCCGAGCGCCAAGGGCGCGGAAGATGATAGCCCAGCGCTTTAGCGCTGAGTAGGCAATTTCTATAAAATCCCTGAGCCGGCTTCAGCCGGCGGCACGTTCGGGCAGAGCGGCGCTTCAGCGCCGCGTCCCCGCGGAGCTTCTCTGGTCTGAGCCGGCTTTAGCCGGCGGCACTGGCTTCCGCCTTCAAATCCTTCACCAGCCGTTGAAACGCCGTCTGATTTTGAAGCCCTGAGCAGAGCCGAAGGGCGCTGGGGTGGTTCGAAGGCCAACACACTATGCGACCCTCCCCGCCCAGTCAACGCGGAAAAGCCTCGGCTATGCGGTTGGCGCACCGCAATCCAAACGAATCAGAGCAAGCACTTGGAATTCTGCAACGCACGTTGTATGTTGCCACCAGCATGCAGCTCACGTTCTTCTCTTATCGCTTTGCAGCCGAGGTGCTGGACAGCCCAGAATTCATAGACAAGAAAAACGACCATCGTCCAAATCTTCAGGGACTTGGAAGCGCCTCAACTGCCCGAGCCGAAGCAGCGCCAACGAGCGCCCGCTATGACATTCACCCGGATCAAAAAGCCCTGAATGTCGCCCTCAACAATCGATTCAAAGAGAAAGAGTGGGAATGTCAGCCCTTTGTGACGAATGACCGTGTCACGAAGATCTAGGCTGATTTCGCGGATGAATCCACAACGAACGTTGCTCGCCAATAATTCACGCGCTTCCACCCATTGAAGCGTTTGTATACTTGGAGCGATGGAGTTCACTCTTTTCTCTTAGACGAGAGCGGATGCCGAACGTTCACAAACTCGACCTGCTGTGTAAACTAGAAGAGCGCTTCGGCAAGATCAAACGGCTGGCAGGAAGCCAGTCCCTGTTCTCAGTCGGCGAAGATGCTGCTCGCATTTACGTACGCTATTCGAAGATTCACGAGCGAAGGCGAACATTCTTCGGGCTCCGCGATGTCGACCTCCGACAGCTCGAAGGCAGAAATTCATACATCTGCTTCCTGTCAGATGGCGATTCTCAGCCAGTTTTTCTCCCCTATGCCGATTACGAAGAGGTTTTTCGTGGAGCCCAGACAGCGGCGGACGGTCAGTATAAGGTCCAACTGCTTAATACACGGGACGAACGGGAACTCTACGTGGCACGTCAGGGACGATTCAACGTCGAAGGATACGTTGGCTTTGAAGTTCTCGATCGTGGCATTACAACGGCACCCGGTCGGGTCATAGACCTCACTCACGGCCAGGTACAAATGCTGCTGGCAGGTATTGGTAATCTCAAGGGGTACGACGTGTGTGTTCCTGCCTACGATGCTGCCAGACTAGAGTGGTCACTAACGCGCAGGTTCAACCTGCGCCCGACGATACCCTTTGGTTACGAAGGAGTCGCACATATCTTGAGTGAAGTAGATGTGATTTGGGTCGCCAGAGGGCGCGATGTGATTTCTGATCTCTTCGAAGTGGAGCACTCCACGCCAATTTATTCTGGACTACTCCGGTTCAACGATCTTCTCCTAACAAACCCGAGGTTGTCGCATTTCTCAATCGTTTCAAACGATAGTCGGAGGGCCCTCTTCGCCCGCCAGCTCTTCCGGCCCACATTCCAGCGAAGTGGGCTTGCCGAACTGACAAGTTTCTTAGAGTACGCTAACGTCTCCGACTGGCACTCACGATTGTTTGGGTCAAATCGAGATCAGACCTCGCAACCTGCGTCTGGAGTCTAAGTCGCAGCGGTCGTTTCGAGGGAGGGAAGAATGGGAAGCGTTTCGGCTATGAACTCAATTGATCAGGTGCTGCGGATACACGGGGAGCACATTCGGACGGAGCTTCTCCAAGCCTACGTCACTGCGGCACGAGGCAACGATGGCCCCCTAGTAAGGGACATCATTTTGACCAATGACATCTATGAGATTGACATAACTGCGGTGCTGAGAAACGGGCAGGAACTGGTACTCCGAGGAATTTCCATCGACGAACTGGCCGAACGCTTTCCCGATTGTGATGTAGCTTACTGAGGACAATCTTCGACTGCGAGCACAACCACATAGAAAAGACGAGCGTTCATGAATGTCAGTTTCCAATTGAGTTGGTCGAGCGCCTCATCCTCTCTCTCACGAACCAATCGGATCTTGTGGTCGACCCATACATGGGGGTTGGTAGTACGGCTTGTGCCGCGGTATTAAACCGGCGACGGGCGGCGGGAGCCGACATCGATCCGAAGTACCTAAAGGAAGCGGAAACGAGAGTCAATCTTGCATTTGACGGCTCGCTTCCTCGTCGGCCGCTGGGAAAGAAAATTTACGCTCCTGGCCCAAACGATAAGATCGCGCGGCGACCAGCGCATTTTGGGGGAAAACACGGGGACGTTCCTATCCTCGATAGTCTCTTCCAATAAATTGACACGCGCCGGGTGCCCCCCCTCGGCTTCGCTAGGGCCGGCATTTTTGCCCGGGTTTGGCGAAGGGTGAAGCAAGCCTAGTGCCGTCCCCGGGGGACTCGAACTTCTCTTCCTCCACTACCCACCCTTGAAAGGGTGGGCTATCTTATGCCGTCCCGCGAACGGGACTGGCGCTTGAGGACTGCAACATCAGGGTGATGCTCCGTCGTCCGCCGCTCTTTCTTGCCGCGTGGGAGGACTGCGCTTACGCGCGTGTGACACCCAACCTCTGGCGGTCGGTCGCGGTCGTTTATGGTTGGTGCCTTCTATTCAACATCACGTTGACCGGTGAGCGTCGTCACCGACAAATGGCGAGCTGGTGCGTGACACTGCTGGCCAGAGGCCTAGTGTCTCTACTCGATGCGCCCCCCATTCTTGGTGGTCGCGGGAGTACGATCTTTGACAATTCGACGGCTGTCGATAGAGATGAACGGGAACCGAGTAACTTGCTACGCGGTCAAAATCCCGGCAGTTTTGCCGATGTAAGTCCTTTAAAAGGTACATTTTGCGATAACTCTTTCCAGCTCTAGAACTTGCATCGAAATCTCGCTTAATGGCTCAATAACTCATTTATTTTGAAGAAGATGACAAATGAGAGAGGGGAGGGGGTCTGCTTTCTGAAGGCACTCGCGCGCTGCTGTTTCTTTGCTGATTTACAATCATCTACTTCACTGGACGCGATTTTTCCCGCTCTCAATTACCCCATAGGATCGGAGCTAGAACTTGCCAGAAACCATCTACGACGTAGCCATCATCGGCAGCGGCCCTGCCGGATATACCGCAGCCATTCGTGCCGGACAGCTTGGCCTGAAGACGGCGCTCATTGAGAAAGACCCTTACCTGGGCGGAACCTGCCTGCATGTCGGCTGCATTCCGACCAAGGCGCTGCTGTTCAACGCCGAGGTTTACGACCACGTCAAAGAAGGGACCGAACTCGGCCTGGAAAACACAGCGGGCGTCTCCCTCAACTGGGGCACGATCCAGAAACGCAAGCAGGGCATCGTGGACAAGCATGCCAAAGGTTTGCAGTTCCTGATGCGCAAGAACAAAGTGGACGTCATCAAGGGCTACGGCAAGCTGACCGGCCCGGCGAAGGATGGCATTCACACCGTCGCTCTTGAGGGCGGAGAGCAGAAATCCATCAAAGCCAAGAACCTGGTGCTATGCTCCGGCTCAGTTGCCCGGATGCTGCCGGGATTGCAGCCGGATGACCGCATCCTGACCAACATCGAAGTGCTTGGTCTCAATACCATTCCCAACTCGATTATCGTGATTGGCTCGGGAGCGGTTGGAGTCGAGTTTGCCAGCATCTACAAGTCGTTTGGCGCCGAAGTAACGATTCTGGAGATGCTGCCGCGTTACGTACCGGTGGAAGATGAAGACGTCTCCAAAGAACTGATGCGCGTATATCGCAAGCGCGGCATCAACGGCTTCGTCAACGCCAAAGTTGAGAAGGTTGAGAAGACCAAGGACGGCGTCGCCGTAACGTTTACCGTGGATGGCAAACAGCAGAAGCTGGAAGCCGAGAAGGTGCTGGTGGCAGTCGGGCGGGCACCGCGCACCGAGAACGTTGGAATTGAGAAGACAAAGATCAAGGTCGAGCGCGGCTTCGTCGAAGTGGACGAATTTATGCGCACCGCCGAGCCGGGCATCTATGCCGTTGGTGACATCGTGGCGGGCTATCCGCAACTGGCGCACTCCGGAGGGATGGAAGGTATCGTTGCGGTCACGCACATTGCCGGCAAGCCAGTGAAGCCCATCAACAAGCTGCGCATTCCTAACGCGACGTATTGCCATCCGGAAATTGGCAGCGTGGGGCTGACCGAAGCCAAGGCGAAGGAGCAGGGCTACGAGGTGAAGATCGGCAAGTTTCCGTTCACGGCGAATTCGCGTGCCAGTATCGTCGGTCAGCATGAGGGCTTCATCAAGATCGTCAGCGATGCGAAATACGGCGAGATACTGGGCGTGCACATTATTGGCCCGAATGCGACCGAACTGATTGCCGAGTCGGTGCTGGCGCTAGAAATGGAATGCACGGCGGAAGAGATGGCGAACATCATTCATGCGCATCCAACGCTGTCGGAGGCAATGCTGGATGCCTCCAATGCGGTGTTTGGAATGGCGATTAATGCATAGGAGCCGCTTTTCGCCTTTCGCTCTTCGCGTTACAAGGGCTTTCAGCTCTAGTTCTTGACGAGGAAGCGTCGAGCCGGTTTGGCGAAAAGCGAAAAGCGAATAGCGAAAGGCGTTAGCGTTTTCGAAAGGAACCATTACTACCCATGAGTCTGCTGCAGTGGTGCGACGAAGGTCCGGCGACAGTGTCCCTGCTGGCGACCGTCGAAGAGGCTGTCCAGACGATGACGGAAAAAAGCGTGGGCGCGGTCGCCGTCATTGACGAGCATGGCGTTATGGCGGGCATGTTCACGGAGCGCGACGTTCTGACGAAGTTTGTCCTAAGCGGTCGTGATCCCAGGACCACGCCGGTGCGCGAGCTGATGAGCCCCATCGTTGAGATGGCCACCGAAGCGACAACTCCCAGCGAAGCCCTTCAGGTCATGCTAGAGCGGCACTATCGGCATATGCCGATCGTGGACGATCAGGGCAAACTGCTGGGCATCTGCTCTATTCGTAACATTCTTGAAGCGCGGGTGGACGACTTGCTGGCCCAACTGGATGCTAACCCGCAGGCGGCGAAGGCAAAGGCATGAGCTGGGCACGCAAGAGGTTGTTAGCGAGAAGTCCCTCAATTCTCCTCGGGACTTGCCTTCCAGGGCTTTTGGGGAAGCGGCATCGTCCGTCATGAGCCAGCGAACTACAGCTCCCGATAATTCAGCAACCCCGCGCCGATCAGGACGAAGCACACCGGCCAGATCCAAGCCGGGATGCTGCGATCTTTGGAAGGCAGGCGAATTTCCAGCCAGCGCGCCCAACCGGCAAAGACCGCGAAGATTCCCATCGGCACATGGCTCAACTCAATCAGCAGGTTGTCTTTGACGTTGATGATGGGATGCGAGTGGGTCAGCAGCAGCGCGCCGCCCAATGCGCACATTAACGGAAAGACCAACGCCATCGAGCTATTGGCGTGCACGTTCCTGCGAACGCGAAGCTCAAAGAACGCGAAGCCAATGCACACCAGGGCGGCAACGCGATGCTGAAAGACCTCGGGCTTCAGCCAACACGCCCAGAACGCTTGCGGTCCGATGGGCCAGGACTCAGTGTCGGCGCGTATGAAGATGAAAACCGCGATGCAGATGAGCAACAAAGGCCAGTACTCGGCCCATGGTGCCTTCCCGGTCCGCGCCAGCAATGCCAGCAGGCCCATGGCCAGCACCACAACGCCCATCCAGTGATGGTTAGACTCCGACTCCTCCGCCGAGGCAATGCGCTGCCATGTAAGAGGCAGGCCATCAATGTCGTAGGCGGCGGGCATAGGCTGCGAACTGGACGCCTGGCCTTTGCCTTCCGCGACTGCAGCGTTTTCGGCCAGCACGGCTTGCGGATAATCCAGACGCGGCCACACCGGCCTTAAGCGCTCCGCTATTTGCTGAGGCGTGACCGTGTCGTTGGGTTGGTCGATGGCCGGCGGCTGTGAGGTCAACGAAGCCGCGGTGAGAATGACGGTTAAGCCGATGCCGACCTCCACCTCCACCAAGCGTCTCAGTCGCGGCATGACATCGTCCTTCGTTCCGCCGCGCAGGAGAAGGAAATTCACTCCGCCCAACACCAGCAGTGCGCCGAGCATCAGTGCTTTGGCGGAGACCATCACTCCGTAAGCGGTCCCCAGGATCTCTCTCGCCGAGCCGATGTAGGAAAAGCTCATGGCCAGGCCGCTCAAAGCCAGCGCGCCCACACTGAACAAAGCGCTGCGCGAGAACCGTTCCGTAATGTACCAACGCGTAGTAAGGTCGCGTGCTCGGAACAAGCTCAGCATCAGGAATGGGAGACCGCCAATCCAGAGCCCGGTTGCCGCCTCGTGAATGGTTGTGATGGTGACGAGATACGGGCGGTTCTCCATGCGCGAGACCGCGTGGTTTGTCATCACGGAAGCGGCCAGGAGGAGCACGGCCAGTGCAGGAAGCAGGTAGCTGGCAAACCGGTTGTCCCTGCCGACGACGATGGCGGTGAGGGTTGCACCGCCGAAAATGAGACTGCCGGCGATGAAGAAGCTCGCCCCGACGACGCCACTGAACGGTATCTCCGCGGTGGTCAACAGCACCGAGGAATCCACGAACAGATAGAGAACCTGCACGACGGCAAGCCCGATCGCGCTGGCCCGCAGGAGGGTCCAGGCGGTCGAGCGCACGCGCCCCATGCTCTCTTGCGGCAGTCCAGGATAGTTACGGCACGTCCACAGGACAAAGAAGACTCCCCCCAGAATGAGCGACTGGAAGACGAGCGTGCCTGCGCGCAGGACGACCGAGAAGAATCCGAAGAGGTCAACGAGTTGCTGCATGTGAAACGGTCAGTTCACCGTAAATGGGACCTCGCCCCGGCTCATGTGACCGTCAGAGGCGAGCACTTGCCACTGCAATTTGTAGGTTCCGGGTTTCAGGCCGCCGGCTTGTGACTGCAAAATGTCGGGACTCGATTGTTTGGGGAGGGGCAGCGTTAGTTGGGAACCGTCCGGCACAACCAAACGCAGGCGCGAGCGGGTGCCATCAACGCGAACGTTGAACCGAAGCCAAATGGCAACATCCGGGCCTTTGACGGAAGAATGAAGGGCCGGCTTGGATTCCATCAGAATCGCGTGCGCCCAGGCAGGCCTAGCAAATCCAGACAACAGGATCAGGGTCAACGCAATCGAGATGGATAGCTTTTGCATCGAGCAGCGCAAATTTCCTCCCCTCTCAATCGAGCGAAGTGATATTAGCGAATTCAAGCGGGGCAAATTGAAGAATACTATGTCGCTAAAGCGCGCTCAAGAAGCGGCGTTGTATCTGTTGGGGGCTTTAACCAAGCAAAGTAGTTGAATCGGGGTCGGCCGCCGCAACCGAAGCGGGCACAATCTCAGAAGATTCTTCCACCGTATCACCTTCCCCGGGGGCGAGGAACAGGTTCTGCTCGATGCCGTGCTGTTTGGTATATAGCTCGTAGTAGCGTCCACCCAATTCGAAAAGCGACTGATGGGTGCCGTGCTCGACGATTCGGCCGGCTTCAACGACCAGAATCTGGTCGGCGCGGCGAATGGTGGATAGACGGTGCGCGATGACGAATGTAGTGCGCCCCTGCATCAGGTATGAGAGTCCCTCCTGAATCATTCCCTCAGACTCGGAGTCCAGGCTGGAGGTGGCTTCGTCGAGGATCAGAATGCGCGGGTTAGCCAGTATGGCGCGCGCGATGGAGACCCGCTGACGTTGCCCACCCGACAGCTTCACGCCCCGCTCTCCGATTACGGTGTCGTATTTCGTTTCGTACTTTTCCGCAAATTCATCCACCCGGGCGATAGCGCACGCGCGCAGGATCTCAGCTTCAGTTGCATCTGGTTTTGAAAACGCCACGTTCTCGCGAATGGTGCCGTCGAAGAGGAACGAATCCTGCAAGACCATGCCCAGCTGCGTCCGATAGGATTCAAGCCGCACGGTCGAGAGATCAACCGAATCAACCAGGACCCTGCCCGAGTTCGGGGTATGAAAAGCCGCAATCAGCCCGATGATGGTGGACTTTCCCGAGCCTGACGATCCAACCAGTGCGGTCACTGTGCCAGGACGGGCGCGAAAACTAATGTCGTGCAGAACCGTCTTCATCTGCTCGTAGGCGAAGGTCACGTCCTCAAAAGCGACCTCGCCGCGAATCTCCGCCAGCGTCACGGTGCGGTTAGGGTCCTCGTCCTCCGGCGTTTCGTCCAGCACCTCGCGGGTGCGTTCTAGTCCGGCAATGGCCTCGGTAATCTGCGTTCCAATGCCGACCACCTGAAACAGCGGAGCGGCGAGATAGCCGAGGAACATGGTGTAGGTGAAGAACCCGCCGAGTGTCAGCTTGCCTGCCAAAATCTGGCGTGTACCCATGAACATGACAATGGCGCCAATGATGCCCATGAGCATGGACGACGAGAGGCTCATGACCGAGGTCGCGGTCAGAGTGCGGTAGACATTCTGCAGCAGTCGTTCCACGCCCAGGCTAAACACGTGATGTTCGCGCTGCTCTGCGTGGTAGCCCTTCACCACGCGGACTCCACCCAGCGATTCGGTCAGGCGGCCGGTCACTTCGGCATTGATCTTGGCCCGCTCGCGAAAAATCGGCCGGATGGTGCGAAACGCCTTGCGAAGGCCGACTCCGAAGACCAGGAGAAAGCCGAAGGCAATGGCCGTCATCACCGGGCTGATGCGAATCAGAACGACGAAGGCGATCACAGCGGTCAGCAACCCGCCGACGAAGTCCACCAAGCCCGTGCCGATGAGATTGCGCACACCTTCCACGTCGCTCATGATGCGCGAAACCAGGATGCCGGTTTTGTTGGAGTCGTAGTACGAGACCGAGAGTCGCCCCACGTGCTCCTGCACTCGACGCCGCAACTCGGCAATGAGCTTTTGCGCGGCTTTGGAAAGTGTCTGTGTCAGCGCAAACGATGTCAGACCTTGTACCAATGTGGCCAGCAGCACAATCCCGACCAGCGGGTAAAGCATCCGGAAATGGCGTTTGCCGACGACATCGTCAATCAGAAATTTGGTCGAGTAGGGAAGCACAAGTCCGGAGACGCGATTGATGATCATCAGGCCGAAGCCCAACAGCATCAGCGCCCGACGCGGGCGAATGAGCTGCCAGATTTCCGGCAGGGCCTTGAAGATGGGAGTTTTCTTGACGGGCTTGGCTGGAGTTTGATCCATGATGGAGTAAAGTCTTTGGATTCAGCGGAGGGGGATTTAGGTGCAGCCGGCTCGTTGCTGCAATCGCATCTACATGATACGAGCCGACAGGATCCATGTCGTAAAATCGGCTGCGTTATGAGGAAAACACTCCTGCCTTGTGTCCTCGTTGTGCTCGCGGTGCCGGTTCTCGCCCAGGCGAACCACCAACTCCAGCCTGATGCGGGCCTGTTCGACGAGATCAACCACATTATGGCCATCGACAACCACTCGCACCCACCGGCGCTGGACAATGACGGCCAGCCGGACGAAGACTACGATGCCTTGCCCTGCGATCCGCTGGAGCCCACTGCCGCCGGTCTGATGTTCCGGGAAGACAATCCGGTGTACCTCAAGGCGTGGAAAGCGATGTTCGGCTATGAGTACGACGACGCCAGCCCGGAGCATGTGAAAGCGTTAGTGGCGGCGAAAGAGCAGGTGAAACAGCGCGAAGGCGAGAACTATCCCAACTGGGTTCTTAACCAGCTTAGTATTGAGAGCGAGCTAGCGAACCGCGTCGCTATGGGACGTGGTTTGAAGGCCCCCCGCTTCCGCTGGGTGCCGTTCGACGATACGCTGCTGTTTCCGCTGAATAATTCTTCATTAGCAGCACAGTCCCCGGATCGCAAAATCTTCTACAACCGGGAAGAACTGCTTTTCGCGCGCTATCTGAATCAGCTCAACCTCACCGGGGTGCCACCGACGCTGGGGGAATACACAGCCAAGGTGGTTACGCCGTTGCTTGAGCAGCAGAGAACAGACGGGGCGGTCGCGGTGAAGTTCGAAGCGGCTTATCTGCGGTCGCTGGATTTCGCTCCCGCGAAAGAGGCGGATGCCGCCCGGGTGTACGCACGCTACGTCAAGGGTGGAATGCCCAGCAACGCTGAGTACAAGACGTTGCAGGACTATCTCTTTCGCTACATCGCACGTGAAGCAGGACGACTGGGGATGGCGGTACACGTCCATACCGGCGGCGGTTGCGGCGGCTATTTCGTCATGGAGGGCAGCAATCCTCTGCTGATGGAATCAGTGTTCAACGACCCAATGCTGCGCAAAACGAACTTTGTCATGCTTCATGGCGGGGCTGGCGGCTTCGAGCAGCTAGTCCCTTATCTGCTGATGAAACCAAACGTTTATGCCGACTTCTCAGAACAAACCTGGATGACTTCGCCGCGTCATATGGCCAGTAGCATCCGTTTCATGCTGGAGTTCTACCCCGAGAAGGTATTGTTCGGCACCGACTTGTATCCGTTCGAGCCGCAGGTGAACTGGGAAGAGACGGGCTATCAGACGTCAACCGCCGCGCGGACGGCGCTCGCCCTCGCGCTCACCGGCATGATGTTGGACGGCGAGATTACGCGACAGCAGGCCGTCGCCCTCGCGCACCTGGTCATGCATGACAACGCCGCGAAGCTCTACGGACTTAGCAGCGATTCGCAACATTAACTGCTTGCGCCGATTGAACTCCCTCGAACAGGGAATTCATTCGCGAGGGAATTTCATCGGAATGATCGACAGGCTTTCTTCGCTGCGCGTTTTCACGCAAACGAAAAGGCCACCCGGCAACTGGGCAGCCTTCTCTTCAAGGGAGAATAGTTCCAACGGAGGCTTAGACCGTCAAAACTTTCTGCACAAATCTTAGGTGTGGGGGAAAGTGCGTGTCAAGCAAATTTTGCGGCTTAAATCGCTGTGTTTTCAATGACTTACAACATATTCATGGGACCAGAGCAAAATAGCCGAAAAGCGCCATGTTCGACGTGGCACACAATAAACGATTGATAATTAAACTACTTAGCTGATGTGTTGTCTTGCCGCAGGTGTAACTCGATAAATTCCACGTCTTCGGGGCGGCCGAACAGTCGATTCGGGAAATACCGCTTCGCAAGC